>VFZS01000005.1 GCA_016871095.1 Acidobacteriota bacterium | reverse complement strand
GATTCAGGGCGCCCCGGCCTCCGGTGGCCGCATTGAACGGCACGAAGTAGCGCTCCCCGCGCTCCCGCGAGGCGAAGTACCTGGCCACCAGCGAGAAGTAGGCGAACTCGGCCGGGGTGAAGGCCTTGTTCTTCACTGCCACGAAGGCCAGGTTGAAGTCCTTCTGGGTGGGGAAGGCGGGCACCCGCTCCCCTCCCTCCGCCTGAACAAGCTGCTGGATGGTGTAGGTCTCGACCCGCTGCGCCGTCACCCGCTGGGGGTTGGAGAAATCCGGATTGACCAGCTTGTTCACGAGGGGCACTTCGCTGGAGGGAATCAGACCCATGAGGTACAGGTCCAGCTTGGAATAACCCTGCGCGCTCTGATCCACCTGTTGAACTCGAAAAGTCCCGTCACCGTTGGCCACCAAGTGACCCGCGGCAACACCGGGCACATTCAACAAGAACGCCCCCATCTGCCCGCCGATGTCGGTGTAGGGATTCCAGTGATCGCCGTAGCATTGCGCGCACTCGGACAACTCGAAGCGCTTGCCGAAGGAGGCCATCCAGGAATGCCCGATTTCGTGGTCGAGAATCGCCCCCTCGCCGAAGCTGTGGTAGATCATGCCGCGCAGGCGGCCCTGGGAACCGAACTCGGCGGTCCGGTCGAACAGCGGCACGCCTATGTTGCGGATTTCGTTCTTGGCGCGCACGAAGTAGGGGGTATTCTCCCCGTAATCCCGGGCCGGATCGAGGATCGAACCGCTGGGCATCACCACCACGAAGTCAAAAACGTCCGGGAAGACTGAGTACAGCTTGTGAAAGGCGGCGTAGGCGCCCCTACCGCAGCGGACGCTGCCCAGGGGGATGACGGAGTCGAGAGCTTCGCCCTTGGGATCCACCACGAAGAAAGCCGACCCGGTGGCGTACAGGCCGTCGGCCAACTGGAGCGTGGGGAAGTTCTGGCCCGCGCTCACCAGAGCGTACGTGACCGCAGTGACCTCCTGCTCCGTGCCATCGGTCTTGATGATCTTGACCCTGAATCCGGCGGCGCCGTGGGTTCCGCCGTAGTAGGGCATCGTTCCGGCGGCGCCGCGCATGGTCACGCCGCTCAACGTGTAGATGCCGTCGCCGGCTATGCGGTCGCCGTGACTGCCGTCGTCGTACATTGCGCCCAGCTCGGGGTAGGTCAGCAAGACCTGCCGGATGGACTGGCCGGTAGTGGCGACCTCCACTCGAGTGGCCGTGCTCCCGTCAAAGTAGATGACCGGCGGATCGACGTAGTGATACAGAAACGAGCCGGTGCGCTGAGCGCGGACGGCTTCGGGGGCGGAGAGGCTGACAACAATCAGGAGAACGGCTGCTGCGGATATGCGCTTCATGGCCCAGGTGTTCCTCTCTTGGCGTCTTGGTCAGTATACACCGGACCGCGGCGCCGGCCACCACACAAGCTGGATACAATGGCTGCGTGGACGCTCCCAGCTCGCCGGCGCGCGCGGAAACCGGCTTCCGGGTTCGATGGCACGGCCGCATCGGCTGGCAGTTGGGGATCATCTTCCTGCTGGGTGGCGGTGTGGCGGTGCTGGCGGCGCTGGCGTTCGCCCAGATCGCGGCGAACATGTTGCTGGTGCGCACGGCCGTCAACAGCGTGGAGCGCCAGGTCAATCTGATGGTCGAGATGACGGCGGACCGCGCGGAGCTGTTCGCGCGATTCGCCGCGCAGCCGGGTCCGAGGCGCCCCGAACCGCCGCAACCCGGGCGCCCGGAGCGGCCCCAGCGCGGCCGGCTGGCCTCCGGAGTGCGGTCGCGCGCCCGATGCCCGCAGCCCGACGGCTCACTGGTGGAGCGGACCATGCCCCCCGGCATGCCTTTGGAGGTACCCGCGTGGCTCACCGCGGAGCGCTTCTCAGGTGTGGTATTCGACGAGAGCGGCGCCTGGGTGCGCGCCTACTCACGCGGCGAACACAATGGCTGCCAGGTCGAGGTGATCACTCAGAACGCCATGGATGAGCGCGCCGCGGAGCTGATCTCGCAGGCCTCCGAGATGCGCGTCGAGGTGGCTCGGGCGCCGCGCGGAGAAGGCCGTCCAGCCGGGCCCCGGCGGGGGCCTCCGAGTCTTCCCTCGATCGCCTGGAGCAACCTGCTGGGACACATGCCCAGCGGCATGCCGACGGCGGTGCCGGGAATCCAGTGGACTACTGGCGAACCTACACGCCGGCCCCTGTTCCGGGTATGGCCGGACGCGGGCGCCATGTGGCGGCAGCTCAGCCAGTACGGGCGGCAGCAGCGCTGGGTCTGGGGCCTGGGCATGATCGCCCTGGCCTTCCTGCTGGTCGAGATCCTGGCGGCCTGGCTGTCGATCCGCCTGGCGCGCCGGGTCGTTCGCGCGGTCAACCTGCTGACCCGCGCCGCCGGGGAGATCGGGTCCGGCAACCTGCGGCATCGCATCCCGGTCAAGCGCCATGATCAGCTCGGACGGCTGGGGCAGGCGCTCAATCAAATGGCGGAATCGCTCAGCCGGCTCAACCAGGAGACCCGGGAGCGACAGCGGATGGAGGACGAACTCCGCGTGGCGCGGCAGGTGCAGGAATCGCTGCTTCCCGGCCGCCTGCCCCAACTCGAGCAGACCGACCTGGCGGCCGCCTGCCTGCCGGCCTACAACGTCAGCGGCGACGTCTACGACGTGATCGCGCTCGGCGACAAGCGGGTCGGGCTGCTGTGCGCCGACGTCAGCGGCAAGGGCGTGCCCGCCGCGCTGCTAATGTCCAACGTACAGGCCATGATCCGGTTCTTCGTGGGCAGCTCGAACGCGAACGGCCACGCCCCCGCTCCGGCCGCGCTGGTCCAGCGGCTGAACCAGGAGGTCTGCCGGCACAGCCCGGCGAACACGTTTGTCACCCTGTTCTGGGCCGAATACGACGCCGGCCGGCGGCTGCTGCGCTGGGCCAATGCCGGCCATTGTCCGGCGCTGCTGCTGTGCGGCTCCGAAGAGGCCTGGCTGGCCGAGGGCGGCATCCCGGTGGGCATTCTGCCCACGGCGGAATACACCGATCAGGAGCGGATCCTGCCCGCGGGCGCCACGCTGGTGGCTTACAGCGACGGAGTCACCGAAGCGGAACGTCCCGATGGCGAGGCCTTCGGAGAGGCCGGGCTGGTCCGGGTATGCCGTGCGCATACCGACGCCGCGGCGGAGGAGTTGGTTGGCGGCATCGTCCAGTCGGTGCGAAGCTGGACCGGGGGCGCCGATCCCAGCGACGACTTGACGCTCGTGGTCATGCGCACCTGAGAAGGCCGGCCCCGCCGCCCTTGCGTTCCGCCGCCCGATGCGCTGTCATGGACGCATGAGAACTCAGCGACTGATCCTGGCCCTGGCGCTCGTACTCCCCGGTGTGTTCGCCGCCGAGTGCCTGGTTTACTTCGGCACTTACACTCGAAAGGCAAGCAAGGGGATCTACGTTTCGCGGCTGGATACCGCCACGGGCAAGGTGACCGAGCCGGTCCTGGCGGCGGAAACCCCCAATCCGTCGTTTCTGGCGGTGCATCCCAACCGTCGCTTCCTATACGCCGTCAGCGAAATGTACGGCGGCGGAGGGCAGAAGGGCGGCGCGGTCAGCGCGTTTTCGCTGGACGCTTCGACGGGAATGCTCACCTTCCTGAACCGGGTTTCCTCGGGCGGGGCGGGTCCCTGCCACCTGGTGGTGGATAAGACCGGCAAGAACGTTCTGGTAGTCAACTATGGCAGCGGCAGCACGGCGGTGTTGCCGCTGGAGGCGGACGGGCGGCTCAAGGAGGCTTCCTCGTTCGTCCAGCACCAAGGCTCCAGCGTTGACCAGAAGCGCCAGCAGGGACCGCACGCGCACTCGGTCAACCTCTCGGCCGACAACCGCTTCGCCATGGTGGCGGACCTGGGCCTGGACCAGGTGCTGGTCTACCGCTTCGATGCGGCCAAAGGCTCGATTGTGCCGAATGAGCCGCCCTTCGCCGCGGTCAAGCCCGGTTCGGGACCGCGCCACTTCGCTTTCCACCCCGGCGGCAAGTTCGCTTACGTGATCAACGAAATGGCCTCGACGGTGACGGCGTTCACCTACGACGCGGCGCGCGGGCTGCTGAGCGAGGCGCAGACCATCACCACGCTGCC
Source organism: Acidobacteriota bacterium (assembly GCA_016871095.1). Lineage (GTDB taxonomy): Bacteria > Acidobacteriota > Terriglobia > Bryobacterales > Bryobacteraceae > VFZS01. The sequence continues at coordinate 23,471 of VFZS01000005.1, read as the reverse complement.
GGCCGGCTTTGCTGGCGTGAACCACACCGCGGAAGTGCAGGCGCACCCCTCGGGCAAGTTCGTCTACGGCTCCAACCGCGGGCACCACAGCATCGCGGTGTTCACGGTCGAGGCGAAGAAGGGCACGCTGACTTCGGTCGAGCAGGTGTCCACGCAGGGCAGGACGCCGCGCAATTTCGGCATCGATCCCACCGGCAGGTGGATGCTGGCGGCCAATCAGGACACCGACAACGTGGTGGTCTTCCGCATCGATGCCAAGACCGGGCGCCTGACGCCCACCGGGCAGGTGGTGGAAGTGGGCGCGCCGGTGTGCGTGAAGTTTCTGGCGGTGAAGTAGGGCCGTGCTGCGGGCGGTCCCGTTCCTGGCGCTGGCGGTGTGGGTGACCTCCGCCGCGGGCGGGATTCCGGGCACGTCTTTCCTGCTGGAGAACCGGGACGGCCGCAGCCGGGCGTACTCGGGCGTGGTCCGCTTCGGCGGGTGCACGGGGACGTTCCTGAAGCCGGTCACCGGCGAGGTTCCGCCGGACGCCCCCGCCTACATTCTCACGGCCGGCCACTGCATCGAGCTGAGTGGCACGAACAAGGTCATCGTGGGCGAAGCGACCAGTCGCTTCGTGGCGACCTTCGGCTACTTCATCGACACACCAGACCAGCAGGCCACTGTGCGCTCCAGGCGGGTGGCCTACTCCACGATGAAGGGTCACGATGTGGCCATCGTGGAGCTGGAGGCGACACATGGAGAGCTGGTCCGCCGCGGCTATCGGCCGCTGGAACTCGAAACCGGAGCGCCACAGCCGGATGAGGCGGTTCTGGTAACCGGCATTCCGTCACGCGAAATCCCGTCTGACGAGGTCTTCCTGCGGCAGGCCGCCTGCAAACTGGACGGGCGGGCCACCTTGGTCGAGCACACCTGGACGTTTCATGATTTCTACCGCCACGACTGCGCGGACATCAAAGGCGGCAGTTCCGGTTCGCCCATGCTGTCGGCCCGAACGGGTAAGATCGTGGGCGTGGTGAACACCTCGACCGCCGGCAATGTGTACTTTGGCGGGGGCTTCGACTGCTATCTCAACATTCCCTGCGAATTGAGGCCCGCGGGCCCGGTGGTGAGCCGCGAGACGAGCTACGCGGCTCCTACTCTGGGGCTGGAGAGATGCTTCCGCCCCGACGGCGTGTTCGATCTGAGCCTGCCCGGCTGCCCCCTGGACCCTGGAGTGCAGCTTGCCTTCAGCGGCACGCTGAACCGCACTACCCGGCCGTATGCGGAAGACCCTTCCGGAGCGCCGCGCCGCGTCACCTGGAACAGCACGCTCTCGGGGGCGGGATTCCAGGAGTACCGCTACAAGACCGGCCCCGAGACCTCGACCGACTGCCGCGATCCTCGCGGCTACTCGGCTCCGCTGAGTCTGGCCGAGTTCGCGCGCATCGACGAGCCCGTGCCGGAGACGCCCGGCGGCTACTACCTGTGCGTGCTGGCGGGCGCCGGGACCGCCTGGCAGTTGCCGCAGCACGCCACCTTCCGGCACGTGCGCATTGACACCGCGCCCCCTATCCTCAAACCACGCCACAGCCTCGAGGACCGGGTACAGGACTACCGGCTCAGTTTCGAGTTCCTGCCGCCCGAGCTGTCCAACTACCTTTACAAGCTGGGGCCGCCCGCGGACACCGACTGCGCGGACCTGCGGGGCTACCTCACCTACCGCCGCGTCCCGATCCTGATTCCGAAAGACCAGGAACCTCTCCGGCTCTGCATGGCGGCGGAGGACGAGGCCGGTAATCGTCTGCCGCCGGTCGAGCAGACGCTGGATGGGTTGCAGGTGTTCGGTGAAGGGGTCGTCAGCGGGGCCAGCTTCCGGCCGGGTCCGCTGGCGCCGGGGTCTCTTGCGAGCGTTTTCGGCCTGGGTTTCCCTGACCCGTCGGTGTTGGGCGTAAGCCTGGTGGACAGCCGGGGGACAGCGTTTCCGATTCAGTCCCGCGTGGTGAGCCGCGGCCAGATCAACCTGCTCGTACCTGGCGGAGCGGCGTTGGGACCGGCTCGCTTCCGGGTGAGCGGAGCCGGGGGCCAATCCGGCGAGGCCGGCGTGCTGCTGGAGCGGGCAAGCCCCGCCCTGTTCTCCGCCAACTCGACAGGCTTGGGCGTAGCGGCTGCCATGGTGGTCCGCGTGCGCCCGGACGGCTCGCGTTCCTTCGAGCCGGCCGCGCGATGCGCCCCCGGCTGCGTGCCGGTCCCGATCTACGTGGCGTTTTCCTCCGATCAGCTCAGTCTGGAACTATACGGAACCGGCCTGCGCGGGGCGTCGTCCCTTCGGGTGACGCTGAACACGCTGCCGGTCGAGGTGCTCTCAGCCGGGCCGGCGCCGGGCATCGAAGGCCTTGACCAGGTAACTATCCGCATCCCGAGCACTATCCCGGTGCGCGGATACGTCGCCGTGGACCTGGAGGCGGACGGCCAGCCAGCCAACCGTGTTTGGGTGCAACTGAAGTAGAGCCGGCGGCGCGGTTCTGAAGGCAGCGTGTGCAGTACAATGCTCGCAATGTCTGTTCTACGTTCCTTCTGCCTGCTGGGCCTGTGCATTCTGGCTGCCTGGGGCCAGACGCAGTCGCGCCTGACCGGTGTTGTAGCCGATGACAGCGGCGCGGTAATCGTTGGAGCTGCCGTCACGGTGCGCAACGAATCGACGGGCGTGGTCACCACGGTCGCCACCAGCGGCGCGGGCACTTATGTCTTTCCCTTCCTCGCTCCCGGCCCGTACGAGCTCGCCTGTGAGTTCCAAGGCTTCAAGAAGTTCGTGCGCAAAGGCTTGGTCCTGGATACCGGCTTTGCGCGCACCCTGGACGTGCAACTGGAGGTGGGCGCGGTGACCGATTCGGTAATGGTGACGGCGGAGTCGCCACTGCTGGAGTCGGAAAGCTCGACGGTGGGCCAGTTGATCGAGCGTTCCAACGTGGTGAACATTCCGGTGGAAAGCCGCCGCGGCGCATCGCTGATCCGCCTGATGGGGATGGTGGCGTTCCGCGAGGAGTACGCCACCGAGCAGATCCCGCGCTTCGCCATGGCGGGCGGGCGGTCCGGCAACCAGACCTGGAATCTGGATGGCGGAACGGTGCAGAACATGACCCTGGGGGTGCCCATTCTGGGGCTGAATCCTCCCGCCGAGTCGTTGCAGGAATTCAAGGCCGAGGCCACCAACTACTCCGCGGAATTCGGGCGCACCTCCGGCGGCATGATTCTGATGACCACGCGCTCGGGAACCAACCAGTTCCACGGGGCGCTGTACGAATTCCTGCGCCACGACAAGCTGGACACACGGACCTTCTTCGCGCTCACCAAGGCGCCATTGCGCTACAACATTTACGGGGCTTCCATCGGGGGGCCGGTCCGCCGGGAGAAGACGTTTTTCTTTTTCAACTACGAGGGCGCGCGGCGGCGCCTGGGGCGGACCTTCGCCGACACGGACGTGCCCCACCCCGCCGAGGTGCGCGGCGACTTTTCGGCGCGGCGGGACCTGCGTGTGATGGACCCGCTCAGCCAGACGCAATTCCCAGGCAACATCATCCCGGCCAGCCGCATCGATGCGCTGGGACAGGCCTTCGCGAAGTTCTATCCGGCGCCGAACCTGGCCGCCAACGACGTCACCCGCGCGCCGCGGGACAATTACGTGCTCAACGTATCCGACAGCATCACGCAGGACTTCTACACCGGGCGGGTGGATCACCTGCTCTCCGGACGTGACCGGATCTTCGTGCGCTACAGCCTCATGAAGGCCGACAGCCGCGACGCGCCCCTCTTCCCGGACGCCATTGCTTGCATGCGCGCTCGCATCCAGCTCAACGACAACGCCAGCCTGCTGACTAACTGGTTGCGCAACTTCACGCCCACGCTGATCAACGAGACCCGCTTCAACTACGGCAACCGGCTGAACATTGTGCGCGCTGCCGGCACCGGCTCGGGCAAGAACGGAGAGCTGGGAGTGAAGGGCGTAGATCCCAAGGCGTTCGCGCAGATCAACGTCGCCGGGCTGACATCGCTGGGCAGCGGCAGCCACGAGCGCATCCAGACGCCCATCTACACCTGGCAGTTCGTGGACAACCTGACCTGGATCCGAGGCAAGCATCAGGTCAAGACCGGGTTCGAGTTCCGCTACTCCAAGAACACCGATGACAACAACGCGGCCACGGGCGGCCGGTTCGGATTCTCGGACCGAATCACCGGCAACGGCCTGGCCAGCCTGCTGCTGGGCTGGACCAACACCGGGGCCATCGTGGATACCGACATCATCGCGGCGCGCAGCGACACCTGGGGCGCTTACGTTCAAGATGACTGGAAGGTGAACTCGAAGCTGACCCTGAACCTGGGGCTGCGCTGGGAACTGGACACGCCGCGCTGGGAGGCCGAGGACAACCGCCAGAGCGGGTTTGATTTCACCGCCATGAACCCGGTGGCCGGGGTGCCCGGGGTGATCACCTTCTCCGGGCGCGATGGCCGCAGCAAATACGCGCACAACTTCGACACCAACAACTTCAGCCCGCGTTTCGGCTTCGCCTGGCGCGCGCGCCCGGGCTTCGTGGTGCGGGGCGGCTACGGTTTGGTGTACGCCGGCGCATACGGGAAAGCCACGGCCAATGCCCTGGTGCAGGGCTTCAGCCTGAACGCGAACTTCAGCTCGCCGGACGGCGGCCTGACGCCGCCGTTTCTGTTCAAGAACGGCATGCCGGCGGGCCAGCGGGAGCCTATCGGCTTGGGCTTCGGCGCCGTGCGCGTGGGCCAGGCGGCGCGCACCGCGCCGGACTTCCTCCTCCAGAACCACGTCAACGCTTACGCCCATCAGTGGAACCTCACGCTCCAGCGCGAACTCCGCGGCAGGTTGCTGGTCGAGGCCACCTACTTGGCCAACCTGGGGCACAAAGTGGGCGGAGCGAACATGAGCCAGAACATGATCCCGCTGGTCAATGGGCGCGGGCCGGCGCGGCAGGACCAGCGGCTGCGGCCCTTCCCGCAGTTCGGCGACATCAACCTGCTGGCGCCGCCCCTGGGCAACTCCGCCTACCACGCGCTGAACCTCAAGCTGGAGAAGCGCTACTCCGGAGGCCTGAACGTCCTGATGAATTACACCTGGTCCAAGTTCCTCGACGACGTCGAGGCCAACAACGAGCTGGGCGGCGAGGCCAACAACGGCTACCAGCACATCGAGTTGCGGGGGCTGGATAAGTCATACTCCGGCAACGATATCCGCCACCGCTACGTGGCCAGCGCGGTTTATGAGCTGCCCTTCGGCAAGGGCCGCAAGCGGCCCATCGCCAGCGGCGTTCTCGAAGCGTTGGCCGGAGGCTGGGGCCTGGGCCTCATGGCCGAGTTCCGTAGCGGCGTGCCATACGGAGTGGTGGAGCAGACCAACCTGTCGAATGCCTACTCGCACGGGCAGCGGCCCAACCTGCTGCGCGATCCCAGGATCACCCGCGCGCGCTCCCGCGGCGAGATGATCGACCGCTATTTCGACACGGACGCCTTCCAGGCGCCGGGCGTGAGCGTGTTCGGCAACGCCGCCCGCAACGTGGGCTTCGGCCCCGGCTGCATCGGCATCGACATGTCGGCCAACAAGCAGTGGCGCTTCGGCGAGAAGCTCCGCCTCCAGCTTCGCGGGGACTTCTTCAACCTGCCCAACCGGCCGAACTTCGACAACCCCGGCCTGAATCGCGGCCGCGCCGATTTCGGGCGCATCGCGGCGCTGCTCGCCGGGGCCACCGGCCGTCTGGCGCAGATCAGCCTGCGGCTGGAGTTCTGACGGGCGCGCCGCACCGCCATGCGCATCTGGGACCTGCACATTCATCCCGAGGCCGGGCGGATCCCCGGCAAGACCCTGACCGCGAAGGTGGAGACGATCCTCGAAGTCGCCGCGCGGGTAGGGATCGAGCGGATCGGCGTGTTCTTCATGCTGGGCAAGGACGAGCCGGAGATCCTACGTATCATGGAGCGCTTCGGCGACCGCATCTTCGGTTTCGTCTGGCTGCACCTGTGGCAAGACCCAGTGGAGGCCACCATCGCCAGGCTCAACCGCTGGGTCGCGGACGGGCCTATGATCGGGATGAAGCTGGGCGGAGACAGCGGCATCTACAGCGTGCCGGCCTACGATCCGGTGTTCCGGCGCGCGGTGGAGCTGAAGGCCGTGATGTACCTGCACACCTGGATGAAAATCGGAGGCGACCCGCCGTGGCCGGGGGGCGGCAACCTCCCGCAGGAGTCCCGGCCGCAGGACGTGGTGGCGGTGGCGTCGCGCTATCCCGAGGCGTCGTTCATCTGCGGGCACACTGGCGGGGACTGGGAGCTGGGCGTTCGCGCCGTGCGTGCCCAAAGGAATGTGCTGGTGGAGATCGGCGGCGGCTATCCCGCGCAGGGCCAGGTGGAGATGGCCGTCCGTGAGCTGGGCGCCGAGCGGATCATATACGGCAGCGATGTGTCCGGCCGGGGTTTCGCCTCGCAACTGGCCAAGGTACACGGCGCCGCCATGTCGGACCGCGAGAAAGAGCTGATCTTCAGCGGCAATCTGCACCGCATCATGCGGCCCATACTCCAGGCCAAGGGGATGGTGGTGAAATGAGCGGGATCGAGCGGCGTACGTTCTTGAAAGGGTCCGCGGCGGCCGCCACCGCGCCGGGTGCGCTGGGCGCGGCGCGCGAGATCATCGACACGCACGTCTACCTGTTCCGCTGGCCCTTCCGCCGGTTGCGAGACGAAGAGACTCCGCGGCTGGTGGAGATGTTGCGCGGCAAAGGCGCGGTCCAGGCCTGGGCCGGCAGCTTCGAGGGCGTCTTCCATAAGGACCTGGCCGCTGCGAATGCCCGGCTGGCCGAGGAGTGCCGGCGCCATGGCCAGGGCCTGCTGACGCCCTTCGGGTCGGTGAATCCGAAGCTTCCCGATTGGGAGGAGGACCTGCGCCGCTGCCACGAGCAACTGCGCATGCCGGGGATCCGCGTTCATCCCGGCTACCACCACTACAAGCTGGACGATGCGGACTTCGCCCGGCTGGCGGAGGCCGCGGCCCGGCGCGGCCTGATTCTGCAAGTGGAGGGCTGGCTGGAGGACGAGCGCCATCACCATCCGCTGATGCGCGTACCCACGCCGGACCTGGCTCCGCTGACCGGAGCGCTGGCCCGCTCCCCCGGGCTGCGCGTGGTGGTGCTCAACGCGTTGCGCACCGCGACCGGCGCGGCGAAACAACTGGCGGGTCTGAGAGCGCTCACTGAGGTGTACTTCGATTTCGCCATGCCCGATGGCCTGACGGATCTGAACGCGCTCATCGAGCTGGTGGGCCGGGAGCGCGTCGTGTTCGGGTCCTATGCGCCGATGTTCTACTTCGAATCCGCGGAGTTGAAGATCCGAGAAGCCGGCCTGGACGAGACCACCGCCGCCCTCATCCGTGCAGGCAATGCCCGGCGCCTGATGGGCCCCAGATGAGCGGCCGCGCTACGCCCCGCTTACTGTTGCTGGCCACGGCGGTGCTTTTCTCCACCGGCGGTGCGGCCATCAAGGCCACCACGCTGACGAGCTGGCAGGTGGCGTGCTTCCGCTCGGGCGTGGCCGCGGCGGCGCTCACCGTGCTGCTGCCCGCTGCGCGCCGGGGCTGGGAGAGGCGGATCTGGCCGGTGGGCGTGGCCTACGCTGCCACCTTGATTCTGTACGTGCTGGCCAACAAGCTGACCACCGCGGCCAACGCCATCTTCCTTCAGGCGACCGCCCCGTTGTATCTGCTGCTGGTTGGCCCGCTGTTGCTTAAGGAACGCATGCGGATCGGGGAGATGCGGTTCATGGTGTTCGCCGTGGCGGGGATGGCGCTGTTCTTCGTTGGCACGGAACGCGCAGTGGCCACGGCCCCGGACCCGGCCGCGGGGAATGTGCTGGCCGCTTTTTCCGGGGTGGGCTTTGCGTTTGTCATCGCCGGGTTACGCTGGATAGGGAAACACGGCGCCGGCGGGCCGCACTCCGTGGCGGCGGTGGTGGCGGGCAACCTGATGGCGTGCGCCGTCTGCCTGCCTATGGCGCTGCCGGTTGTGCGCCTCACTCCTGGCGACGCCGGAACCGTGCTGTATCTGGGCGTGTTTCAGATCGGCCTGGCCTACCTGTGCCTGACCCGGGCGCTGCGCCATGTGCCGGCGCTGGAGGCTTCGGTGCTGATGCTGCTCGAACCGGTGCTGAACCCGGTGTGGGCGTGGCTGCTGCACGGGGAGCGTCCCAGCCGCTGGGCCCTGGCGGGCGGCGCGCTGATCCTGGCCGCCACCACGCTGCACACCTGGTGGCACACGCGCAGCACGGGGGACAGACGGAACGTTCCCCCGCGCGGCGGCCCGTCAGATTGAGAAAACGTTCCGTCTGTCGCCTTTGCCTGGGTTTGACGTTTGACATACTACGTGGCGTGTAGTACGCTGGGCTTGAGTGATTTGCTCATTCCGGTGCGCGGAAACCGGGCGATTACACCGCGGATACAGCAGCCGTAAGTTCCGGAGCATCGAGAAGCCGGCCCGGACCAGGCTGGCCAGGCTCGACGCGGCCACCAGCTTGAGGGATTTGGCGGCGATTCCGGGAAACCGCCTGGAAGCTCTCCGGGGCGATCGCCAAGGGCAGCACAGCATTCGCGTCAGCGATCAGTGGCGCATCTGCTTCATATGGCGCGATGGCAACGCCTACGAGGTCGAGATCACGGACTACCACTGAGGAGGGAATCATGCTGGAACGCCGGAAGCTCCCGCCCATCCACCCCGGGGAGATCCTGCGCGAGGACCTGGACGACGGCGGGATCAGCCTGAACGAGCTGGCTCGGGCCTTGCGGGTCCCTATGAATCGCATCAGCGCCATCGTCAACGGTAAGCGGTCGATCACGGCGGATACGGCTCTGAGGCTGGCGCGGTACTTCGGCACCTCCGCCCAGTACTGGATGAACCTGCAAGCCGCCTATGATCTGGAGGTGGCCGAGCGCGCCCGCGGGCATCGTGTCGAGCGCGAGGTGCTGCCTCGCAGCGCGGCGTGAGCGTCGGCCCGTCAGATTGAGGGAACGTTCCGTCTGTCCCCTTTGCGGATCTCGATGTTGAGGCGCTTGATCTTCTGGTTGAGGGTGGAGAGGGGGACGCGCAGGCGCTCGGCGGCCTCGGTCTGGCTCCAGCCCGAGGCCTCCAGGTGCTCGGCGATCACGTGGCGCTCGTAATCGGCCACGATCTCGAACAGGGAGGCGTCGGCGGGCAGGCCCGCGCCCTCGTCGCGCCGCAGCCGCAGCCCGCCGGCCTGTAAGAGGTATTCGGGCAGCACGTCCAGGGTCACGGCAGGCTCGTTGGCCAGCACCACGGCGCGCTCGATGACGTTCTCCAGCTCCCGCACGTTGCCCGGCCAGTTGTGGTCCATGAGGATGCGCAGGGCATCGTGCTCGAAGCGCAGCAGGCTCCGCCCGCCGGCGTCCAGGAACTTGTTGTTCTCCTGGCAGTACTTGGTGAAGAAATGTTCGATGAGGGTGGGGATGTCTTCCTTGCGCTCGCGGAGGGCCGGCAACACCAGGTTGATCACGTTCAGCCGGTAGTAGAGGTCCTCGCGGAACCTGCCTTCCTCGACCAGCTTGCGCAGGTCGGCGTTGGTGGCCGCCAGGATGCGCACGTCCACGCGCACCGGCTCACTCGACCCTACGGGGATGAACTCTTTCTCCTGGATGACGCGCAGCAGCTTGCTTTGCATGTCCATCGAGAGCGTGCCGATTTCGTCGAAGAAGATGGTGCCGCGGTTGGCGATCTCGAAGTAGCCCTTGCGGGAGGCCACCGCACCGGTGAAGGAACCCCGCACGTGGCCGAACAAAGTGGATTCCAGCAGCTCGGGCGGCAAGGAGCCGCTGTTGACGGCGATAAAAACCTGGTCGGCGCGGGCGGAGTTGGCGTGAATGGCCTTGGCGATCAGCTCCTTGCCGGTGCCGGTCTCGCCGGTGACCAGGATGGTGGCGCGGCTGGGGGCCACCTGGGCCACCAGGTCCAGGATGCGCACCATGCGGTCGCTCTTGCCCACGATGTTGGGGAAGGCGTAGCGCTGCTTGAGCACGCGCTTGAGCTGAATGTTCTCGCGCTCGAGGCGGCGCTTGGAGAGGGCGCCGTCGATCTCGCGCAGCAGTTTCTCGTTCTCCCAGGGCTTGGAGAAGTAGTCGCTGGCGCCGGCCTTGAGCGCGTCCACGGCCACCTGCACCGAGCCGTAAGCGGTGATCAGGAACACGGGGGTCTCGCGGTCGCGCTCCCGGATCTCGGAGAGCACTTCCATGCCGGAGCGGTCGGGCAGCATCAGGTCCAGCAGCACCAGGTCGAAGATGCGGGTCTCCATCTTGCGAAGGCCCTCGGCGGCGGTGAGCGCCATTTCCACGTCGTAGCCTTCCAGGCCGAGGAGGGCCTCGAGGCTTTCGCACACGTCGGGCTCGTCGTCGATCACGAGGATGCGGCCCTTGCCGGAGGCGGAAGCTGGCGCGTGCGCCGGGGCGGCCTCAGGCATGCGCCACTTTCCTGGCCGGCGGGAACTCGAGCCAGAAGCGGGTCCCCTCGCCGGGACGACTGGACGCCTCGATGCGCCCGCCGTGCTCCCGCACGATGCCGTAAGTGACCGAGAGGCCCAGCCCGGTCCCCTTGCGCCCGGCCTTGGTGGTGAAGAAGGGATCGAAGATGCGCGGCAGGTGCTCGGGCGGGATGCCGGGGCCGCTGTCGAGGACCTCGACACAGGCCGCGCCCCCGTCCCCGTGGCTGCGTATGCGGAGCGTTCCGCCGGATTCCATGGCGTCCCGGGCGTTCATGAACAGGTTGAGGAACACCTGCTGAAGCTTGCCCACGTTGGCCCGCACAGGCGGCAGGTGCTCGTCCAGATCCAATTCTACCCGGATTCCGCACTGCGCCATCTGGTGCTCGATCAACCCCAGCGTTTCCTGGACGACGCGGTTGAGGCTGACCTCGTCGTAGGCCGTGGGCGAGACGCGCGAGAAGTTCAACAGGGAATTGACGATCTCGCTGGCCCGGAAGGTCTGCTTGGCGATCTTCTCGAGCAGCCGCGACTTCTGGTCGTCGCCGGAGACCTGCTTGGCCAGCATCTGAGCGTATGTCGAGATTACCGCCAGCGGAGTGTTGACCTCATGGGCCACGCCCGCCGCCAGCAGGCCGATGGAGCTCAGCCGGTCGGCCTGCACCAGGCGGCGCTCCAGCTCCTCGCGCGCGGTCACGTCGTCGAAAATGATCAAGCGCCCGATGGGACTCAGCTCGTGCGTCACCAGGGGGGCGACGGCGATGTTGACGATGGCCTCCCGCGGCGGCTCCGGCGCCGCGGGGACCGGGGCAGCGCCGGCCTGGCCGCGTCCGTTGGAGCCCCGCACCGGCAGCTCGATCACCTTGCTGACCCGCTCGCGCCGCAGCGGAAACCGGTAGATGTGGTGGATGCCCTGCTCGCCCTCGAGCCCGGCGAGGCGCTCGATCAGCGCGGCGGGGAACAACTCCGCCAGCGGCCGGCCCAGGGCCTCGGCCCGCTCCAGGCCGGTGAGCGTCTCCATCTGGGCGTTCCAGCTTTCCACGCGGTCTTCGAAGTCCACTGCCAGGATGCCCACGTTGATGGATTCGACTATGTTCTCGCTGTACTCCTTGAGCCGCTCGTAGTCCTGCATCTTCTGCTGCAAGGAGCGGCACAGGCGGGCGTTCTCGATGGCGATGCCGAGGTAGCCGGAGACGGTCACCAGCAGGGCGAGGTCGTCGCTGGAGAGGAAGTCACCGGCGTGAGTGCGGCTGGCCCCCAGGTAGGCGATGGTCCGGCCCCGCACGGCGCAAGGCAGGTAATAGGTTAGGTCGAGCGCCGCGATGGTCCGCCGCACGGCGGCTGGCCACTCCCCGACCCGGGGATCCAGCGGCGACCGCGTTTGCTCGAAAAACAGATGCGGCTGCCGCGGCTCCACTTCCAGAAAGCTGAGGTCGAGGGTCTCCTCCGGTGCCTCACCGCCCGCCGCCTTTTCCAGCCGAAAAGCGTCGCTGGCCTCCTCTCGCAGGAAAAAGGCCAGCCGGCTGATCGAGAGCGTGCGCATCAGCCGCTCGGCGGCGGAAGCCAGCGTGGTGTCCAGGTCGGTTTCCGCGCCCAGCTCGCGGGCGAACTCGATCAGGGTGCGGCGGTAGTCATAGCGCTCTTTGTAGAAGACCCGCCGGTCCATCTGTTCCTGGATCCAGCTCCGGATGGGCTGGAAGATGAAAGCCAGCACCAGGATCAGCACCGCGGCGGCCGTAGGCCCCAGTTCCTCGAAGCGGCCCACCGAGAAGAGCACTCCGGCGAACGTGCCCAGCACGCACAGGGTGGCCAGGGTGTACACGTAGCCCTGCTGGAAGATGATGTCCACGTCCATGAGGCGGTAGCGGATCACCGCCCAGGCCCAGGTCAGCGGGATGAGCAGCAGGGAGAGCACGGCCAGCCGGGCCAGCGGCCCGGGGATGGCGCCCAGCAGGTAGGGGGCGACGTAAAACACCGCGAAAGGCCCGATGCCAACCAGCGCCCCGTTGCGCAGCCATTTGAGCTGCTGCCGCTGGATGGCCTCCCGCGCCCGGCGCTGCGCCACCATCAGAATGACCGCCCCGGCCAGGTACATCGCGGTCAGAAAGGCCAGGGCGACGCGGTCCAGCAGCCACCGCAGCTCGATCAGCGGGATGGCCACCTGGAGAGTCCCCGAGGAGATCCCGAAGAACACCGCCGCCAGCAGTGCGGCCGGCGCGTAGACCAGCAGCAACCCCAGGCGGCTCCCAAACCGGCTCCGCACGGCGGGAAAGGTGAGGCAGAAATGCACGAAGATGGCCGGCGCCAGCAGGCCCGCCACCACGTTGCCGAAGTACATGAGCCGGTCGAAGCTGTTCAGCTTGCCGGTGTAGTGGAAGGTGGACAGGACGAAGCTGGCCAGGCACAACACATAGAAGTGCCCGGCCTTGGGGGCGTTGCCCCGGCGGAAGAGCACGAACAGGCCGATGGCCAGGTAGGCCGCTCCCACCAGGTATTGGTAATACAGGGCCGGGTCGGCGGCGGCTTCGCCCACGATGAGGGTGGCCGGGAACTCGAGGTCGCCCCGGCTGACCACGTACCTGGCGCGGTTCCAGGCGCCCAGCCCCACCAGCACCTTGGCAACTTCCACGGCGGCGCCAATGGGTGCGCCGTTGATGCTCAGCACCGCGTCCCCGGGCCGCACGCCGGCCCGGTCCGCCGGGCTGGCGCCCACCACGTGCAGGGCCTGTACGCTGCCCTGGCGGTCCACCCAGGTCACTCCGTCGTCGGGCAAGCGGAAACGGCCCTGCTGCTGGAAGTTGATGATGGCGCACAACACCGCGGCCGCCGTGAGGATCACGAGCAGCGCGCCGGTGAACTGTAGCCTGAAGCCGCGCATGACGCCAACGGCCCGCGCCAGCAACACCACGCGCGGACCAATGCGCCACCAGCTTAGCAACTTTGGGGCCAAGTTCCCAGGCTGCCATGTCAGAAGGAGTACAGGGGACCACTCCCCTGCCGACCCCGCGCCGATTGCGGGTCCCGCGGATGAGTTGGACTCCGGGGCGACCCGAGACGGCAGGGTGGCCGCTGGAAGCCGGGCCGTGAAATCCAGAAATCGGGAGGCGGCTATGCGGAAACGTAGGAGGCCGAACGCCGCATCCGGCCTGTCAAAGGCGACGTGCTTTCAGGCTGCCGGCGCGCTTCGCTGGCGTTTCGGGCGCGCGCCAATCCGGCTCCGCCATCAGATCTTGATCGCCTTCTCGCGCCATTGCTGGGACTCGGCCCCTGGAGCCGATCCACACCGAAGATTCACAGTCGCTGGCAATCGCCACCAGACATCCTGCCACCAGGGCGCCGAGGGTGACCGCGATCCACACGAGCCATCGGTCTGGTCCGAGGGGCCTGGAGGATGGCTGCGCCTGGTCCAGTACGGTGACCCGCTCCGGCGGGTGATCGCGCTCCAAGGCCTCCGCGAGTTTGGCGGACTGTTGCTTGGCGGCCAGATTCCGGAACTGCTCGCTGCATAGGGTGTACTCCCGCGTTAGGGCGGCCAACTCCTGCTGGCGGAGCGGCACTCTCTGAAGGCGCTCCTCTATGGAGCTCAGTTCAGCCGCCGCCTGAACACGGCGGGCGGCCAGAGCTTCCAGGCGGTCTTCGAGCGCGCGCACCCGCGCGGCGACCGCCACGGCGTCTTCGCGCGCAGAACCGGGATCCGGCTTGGGCGGGATCGAAGGGATTTCTGCCCGGCGACTGCCGTTAGCCTCGGCCTCGGATCTCTCCGCGGTTGCCAGTTCGGCCGCCAACCGGCGTACGTCCGGATGCTCCGGCTTGTAGATCACAAGCAGTGCGGTCAGGCGCTTTCGGAGGTCCTCAGCCTGAGTTCCGCCGCGCGGGGGAGCGCCAACCATACCCACGGGAAAGGCCGGCGGACGCTGCTGAGCGTCGGCCGAGGCTGGCGGTCGGCGTGCCGCCTCGGGTTGTTGGAGCGACCTCTTGTCCCGCTCCAGTACCAGGGCCTGTTCGCGGAGGCTGGCCAGTTCGTCCCGCAGCCGGCGGGCGGAGGACCGCAGCGATTCGGCCTGCTCCGGGAGCTCCGCGGAGTGGCGGACTCTGAAGTCGCGCAAGGCGGTCTCCAGCCTCTCCAGGTTGCTCTGGGCGGAACGCACCTGGCTGGAATAGAAGCCCGTCGCGGCCAAGGAACTGGAATGGCGTGCCGCGGAGACCTCCTCGGCGAAACTGCCGGCCAGGTGGTTGGCCACGCGGGCTGCCGTCCGAGGATCGGAGGCTTTGAAGGCTACCCGGAAAAGCCCCGATCTTCCGTAGGCGCCCGGAACGACGGGCTGGATGGCGATGGACTGCCGCATCTCCGCTGCCAGCGCGCTAGCGGCAATCCCGGCTTCGCGCTCGGCGGCACGGAGTCCCAACTGCTCGATGACAGTCAGCAAGTGGGAGTTGGACAACAGCTTCTGGCGAGCCCCGTTGACCCGCTCTTCGAGGCGTGGCTCGGTGGTTGCCGGAATCAGGCCGGCCGGGACGGGCTGCGCCTCGACCAGGACGCCGGCTTCCGCCGAGTAGATAACGGGCTTCCACCACAGATAAGCGCCGGAGGCGGCTGTCAGCGCGGCCCACACCGTCACCGCCAGCCACCTGCGCCGGGATATGCCGGCCAGCGCCAACCACAGCAGTGGCACGTCCGTTGCCAGCCAATCCGGCGGAACCGGTTCCGGGACGCTGTGCGCCCGGCGGCGTTCCGCAGCCCAGTGCATAATCCAACAACCTCCCCGGTGGTCAGGGGACCGGAAGTCCCTCCAGCATCAGTTCCTAAACTCCTATACAGATAAGGTGGCTGGCGCGGGGGAACCTTCTCGTGAAAAGTGCGGCGTGGCCGCCAGAGCTGGCGTCAAGGGTGCCGACTAACCGTGGAGTCTACCGCTCTCTACCTGACCCTGACCGGACCTGGGCGCTAGAATGCTGCCGAGGCGGCCGATCCGTAAAACACCGGCGCCCTATACATGCTGGGGAGGGCCTGCCTGCGGCAGCGGGAGCAGGACAAGGCCGAGCTTCTCTTTGAGCAGATGTTCCGCGCCTCCACGCCGGCCCAGGCCGAGTTCCGCGGGGCCAAGGCTTGCTATGAATCGGAGTTGTTCGGGCAGGCGCTGCATTCCCTGCTGACCGGCCAGCAGACCCAGCGGGCGGTGAGGCGGTGGCGAGGCGCATGGCGCCAACAACCCGGCTCTAGCGCACTACCCGGGCTTTGGTATTCTATTGGGCGCCATGCTGTGGCCGCTGGCGCTCCTCGCGCTGCTCCAACCGCCCTTTCAGGACCGTACCCACCCCAGCCAGGAATTCGGACAGCCGCGGCACTACCGCCTCTTTCTGCCGCCCTCCTATGAAGATGGCGCGAGGCGCTATCCGGTGATCTACTACTTCCACGGGCACAGCGACCGCTACACCCTGGAGCGCTACGACGGCGGCCAGGACACCGTCCCCAAGATCCTGGATTTCGTTTCGCGGCACGACGTCATCGTGGTGGCCGTGGATGGCTACGTGGCCGAGCACTACACCGGCTTCTATGGCGGCGCGCCCTGGGATCTGTATGCCGACGGCGGCGGGTGCGATTTCGGGGAGTACTTCCTGGAGCTGGTCTCGCACATCGACTCGACTCTGCGTACGCTCCCCGACCGCCGTCACCGCGCCGCCTCGGGCCTGAGCATGGGCGGCTTCATGAGCCTGTGGCTGAGCGCACGCTACCCGCACCTGATCGGCAGCGCCTCGGCCTTCAACCCGGGACCGGAGTTCTACACCGGCGAGAAGGGACGGCGCGTGCTGTGGCGTCCCAAGGACCACGTGGGCAATCACACCCGCACGATGGTCAGGCTGGTGCGCGCCAGCGGCGACTACATCAGCCAGTACCATGAGGAGACCCGCGACGCCTATGCGCGCTCGGCCGTGGATTTCGAATTCCGCCAGGACGAGTACCACCGGCATTGGGCCACCTCCATCGGCGAGACCTTCGCCTTTCACCTGCGCGCCTTCGCCAACTCCGCCTTGAACAACCTCCCCGAGGTCTTCTCCCACGACAGCGCCCACCGGCGCTTCGCCGTGTGGGGCTACGAGGTGCACACCGAGGGCGATGCGCCGGGGTACACCTGCCTGGACGGGGTCTCGCAAGGCGGGCTGCGCGTCACTACGCGGCGGTGGGCGCCGGATGGGCCGCCGGTGGCCGACCGCCGTATCAGCGTGACCACGCCGCCGCTCTACAAGGCGAACCACGGGTACGTGCTTCTCGACCGCCACCTGGCGAAGGGCACGACCAGCCGGCAGGAAGTGAAGACCAGCGCCGACGGACGGCTGAGCTTCGCCGTGGATGGCGCCGGGCATCAGGTGAGTTTCGTGGGGCCGGGCACCGGCGCGCAGCCGCCCGTCGTGTTGCCCCTGACGCGAAAGGACCGTCTCCGTCTCGATCCCGGGCGCGAGGTGGCGTTGCCCATCCGGATCTACAACCCGCGCGGCGAGGCGATGAAGGACGTCCGCGTCGAGCTTGCGAGCGAGTATCCCACGGTGAAGCTGCTGACCTCCGCGGTGACGCTCCCGCTGATCGAGGCGGGGCGGGCCGCTGATCTCGCGGGGCAATTCCGCGCCGTGTTCACCGCGGGCGCGGGCGACTTCGCCCCGGCGCGGCTCGATCTGAAGCTCACCTACGACGGCTGGTACACCGCCGCTGAAGCCATCGAGGTGCTGATCGCGCCCGAGGTGATTCCGGCGCCGCTGGCGGTCGAGCTGCTCGACGGCCGTACCGTGACCTTCACCGTGTTCCGCCAGAGAGGCAACCAGGGCGGCGGCGGGCCGGTGTCGCGAACCGTCACCGAGGGCAAGGGCAACGGCAACGGCGTGCTCGAGCCGGGCGAGGAGGCCACCCTGTGGGTGAAGCTGGCGCAGGGCCTCGATCCCTTCGACAAGAACAACTGGGGCCGCGCCAAGGTGTACGCGGACTCGGAGTGGCTGGAAGAAGTGGCCGACCTCGAAGAGCAGAAGCAGCGGGAATGGACCGGGGCGAAAGAGCGGACCAGCGTGGTGCGCCTGGCGCCTTCGCCGCCGCCCGGCGAGCGCGTGCCCGTGATCCTGGCCACCGAGAGCTGGAGCTTTCATTACACGCCGGACGTGCGCTACGGCCCCGAGCGGCTGTATCAGGCCTTTCAGCTACACCAGCGTCATCTGCACCGGTATGAATTGAGGACAGGGGGTGTGAAATGAGACAGCTTGCTCTCCTGCTGGGAGCGGTTGCGCTGGCTGCGGCGCAGGTTTCCGTGCGCGAGGAGAAGAGCGTGATCCCCACCTGGGAGATCGGCCCGCCCCAGGTGCATTCCAACTTCTGGGACGGGGGGCGGCAGCAGGTCTATCCCTACACGCTGAACGACATCCTCACCGACCGCAAGGTGGACAAGACCTACCACGCGGTATTCCTGGAGAATGAGTACATCCGGGTGCTGGTGCTGCCGGAGATCGGCGGGCGGCTCCACGGGGCGCTGGACAAGACCAACGGCTACGTGTGGATGTACTGGCAGAAGACCATCAAGCCGGGCCTGATCTCGATGACCGGGGCGTGGATCTCGGGCGGCATAGAGTGGAACTTTCCGCACGGCCACCGGCCGAGCTGCTACATGAAGGTGGATCATCGCGTGGTGAGGCACGCCGACGGCAGCGCCACCGTGTGGGTCGGAGAAACCGAGCCGATTTACCGCATGCGCTGGCTGGTGGGCATGACCATTTACCCGGGCCGCAGCTACATCCGCTGCGACTACGTCTTCATCAATCCCACCGACCACCGCCACAGCTTCCAGTTCTGGGCCACCGCGGCCACGCACGCCAATGAGTACACGCAGGCGCAGTATCCCGGCGACATGGTGACCGGCCACGGCAAGCACCAGTTCTGGAACTGGCCCATCCACAACGGCGTGGATCTCACCTGGTGGAAGAACTCGCCCAACGCCTCCAGCTACTTCGCCTTCAACAACCCCGCGGACTGGTTCGGGGCCTACGATCACCGCGCCCAGGGCGGCACGGTGCACGTGGCCAATCATCACCTGATGCCCGGCAAGAAGCTGTGGACGTGGGGCTCGGGTCCGAGTGGGCGCATCTGGGAGGACATCCTCACCGAGGGCGGCGGGCCATACTTCGAGCCGCAGGCTGGCGCCTTTAGCGACAACCAGCCCGACCACCACTGGCTGAACCCGCACGAGGTGCGGCGCGCGCACGATTACTGGTACCCCGTACGCGATACACGCGGCTTCAACCTGGCCGATCAGGACTTCGCCCTGAACACCGACTTGAAGGACGGCAAGGCCTTCGGCGCGGTCTACTCGACCGGCGTGGTGAAGCAGCACCGGGTGGTGCTGCGCGACGCGGCGCGCAAGCGGGTGCTCGCCGAGCAGACGGTTTCCATCTCGCCGGACAAGCCCTTCACTGTGGAAGTGGCCGTGCCGCGCGAAGTGACGCTGTACGATCTGCAGCTTGCCGTCTATGAGCCGGACGGGCGGCTGCGGCTGGAATTGCAGCGCCCACCCCCGCTCAAGGTCGAGCTGCCGCCCGGGCAGCGGGACCCCGGCGATCCCAAGAAGATGAGCCAGGACGAGCTGTACCACGCCGGGGAGTGGCTGGACCGTTTTGTCCGCACGCCCGAGGCGCTGGCTTACTACGAGGAAGCCCTGCGGCGCGACCCCAAGGACTCCCGGGTGAATGCCGAGATGGGATTCCTGGAGCTGAAGCAGGGACGCTGGCAGGAGGGTCTCAAGCGCCTGGACCTCGCGCTGGAGCGCGATTACGACAATGCGCGGCTGCACTTCGGCCGCGGCGTGGCCGAGGCCGCGCTGGGACGTTACGAGGAGGCCTACGACAACTTCCAGCGGGCCACCTGGAGCTCGGACTGGTCCGGGCCGGCGTACTTCAACCTGGCGCGGCTGGAGCTGCGGCAGGGCCGCTGGCTCGCTGCCATCGGGAAGCTCGGTGAAGCCGCTTCGCGCAACGGGGAGTTCGCCGACATCCCCGCGCTCGAAGCGGCCGCGTGGCGGCGCGCGGGCGATCCCAAGAAGGCGCTGGCGGCGGCGGAGCGTGCCCTCGCGCTGGATGCCATGCACTTCATGGGCGGTTACGAGAAGTCGCTGGCGCGCGCGGAATTCGAGAAGGAGTGGGCGGCGGTGATGCGGGGAGAGCCGCAGAACTATCTCGAACTGGTTACGGCCTACGGCGCCGCGGGCCTGTACGCCGACGTGGAGACGCTGCTCGGGCGCGCGCCGGCGCACACCATGAACGGCTACCTGCGCGCCTACTTCCAGGGGCTGGCGGGCAATGAGGCCGCCGCGCGGCGGTTCTATGCGGAAGCGGCGCAAGGCGGGGTGAACTGGGTCAATCCGCACCGGCTGGAGGAGATGGCCGCGCTGGAAGCCGCGCTGCGCCACAACGGGCGCGACGCGCGCGCGCACCTCTTCCTGGGCAACCTGCTCTACTCGAAGCACCGCCGGGAGGAGGCACTTTCGCACTGGCAGCAGGCGGCATCGATCGACCCGGCGCTATGGCAGGCCTGGCGCAACGTGGCTTACGCCCAGCGCTATCTCCAGAAGGACCTCCCGGCCGCGCGCCAGACGTATCAGAAGGCGCTGGCGGTGAATCCCCAGGACGCCCGCGCGTTGCTGGAGCTGGATCAGGTGAGCGAAGCCCTGCGGCTGCCGCCCGCCGAGCGGCTGGCGGTGATGAGCCAGCATCTGGACACGGTGCGACAGCGCGACGACCTGATGGCCCGGCTGGCGGATTTGCGGCTGAAAGCCGGCGATCCGGAGAACCTCAAGCTGGCGCACCAGTCGCTGCGCACGCACCATTTCCACTCCTGGGAAGGCCGTTACGGGATTCACGAATCCTGGGTGGAAGTGAACCAGCGGCTCGGTGACCTGGCATATGAACGCCGCGACTACGCGGCGGCGCTGGACCACTACCAGCAGGCCTGCGAGTATCCTAAGAACCTCGAGGTGGCCCCGCGCACACCCGACCTGCGCGCGCACGTGTACTGGAACCTGGCCAAGGTCCACCTGGCCGCGGGGCGCAAAGACGCCGCCGCGGACTACCTCGACAAGATCCTCGCGGAGAAGTACGGCCGGGCGCACCTGGGCAGCTTCTACCAGGCGCTGGCGGAGAAGGCGCGCGGCAACGAGGCGCGCTATGGCGCGCTGCTCGAGCAGCTCGCACAGCGTGCCCGCGAGCTGACTTCGGGCAAGTTCGAGTATCGCGGCAACCAGCAGGCCGTCGGCCACTATCTGCTGGCGCGGGTGCTGGAGGAGCGCGGCGCGGCGGAGGCGGCCGCCGAGCGCGAGAAGGCCCTCGCGCTGAGCCTCGAAGCGCCGCGGCTGGCCCTCCGCGAGGCCCAGCTCGACTACGCCCGCGCGCATCAGTGATGACTGGGGCGGACCCTCCCGCCGACCTGGCTTACACGTCCCTTCAGGCCCTTGCTTTGGGGGGCGCGGCGGTTTATTGTGGATCTGAGGTTGAGAGGCCTCCTCAGCGGATGGATTACAGGGGAATCATTACTATTGAACCCGGCAAGCGAAGCGGAAAGCCCTGCATTCGGGGTCTCCGGATCACGGTGTACGATGTGCTCAGCTACCTGGCCGCGGGCATGACGCACCAGCAGATCCTCGCCGACTTCCCGTACCTCACCGAGCAGGACATTCTGGCTTGCCTGGCCTACGCCGCCGACCGGGAGCGCCGGCTGGAATTGCTCGTGGCATGAAGCTGCTCTTGGATGAGAGTCTCTCGCCCAGGCTGGCGCGAGCCCTCTCTGATCTGTTCCCGGACCGCCTGCACGTCGAGGAGTGCGGGCTGGGCGGCGCGAGCGACGAGGCGATTTGGCAGTTCGCCAGGGTCGGAGACGCGCTCCGGCGTGGGTGGGACAGCTTCTGGCGGGAGGCGCGTTCCCCCAATGCAGCCCGGCGATGACGCCCCGCAGAGCGTCCCCCACAAGGCGGCCTCGTTGGCTTGTGGTCACCCGCCCTGGTGATCATGGGAGAATCGACAAAGCATGCCAAATAGGGCGACGTCGCTCGTGCTCTTTCTCGGTTCAGGATACTCGGCCGAACTGGGTCTGCCGACTACGAATGCACTTCGCGAGAAGTTGTTGGAGTGTTCTGGCAATGACCCTGAAGTCAGACGCCGTGAGAAGTTCATTAGCGCCAGGGTCAGTGACTTCTGGCGGCGCGTCTTCGGATGGGAGCCAGGGAGCCTCACGCCGTCGCTGGAGGACCACTTCACCCAGGTCGATCTGGCGGCGAATTCAGGCCATCATCTGGGCGGCTCTTACAGCCCAAAGAAGCTCCGGGCGATACGCCGCTGGACAATTCACCGCGTATTTAAGCTGCTCGAGATTCAGCCAACCATTCACTCGCCCATTGAGGAATTCCTCAGGAAGATCCGCCAGAGATTCCGGGTTTCTGTGGTGACCACGAACTGGGACATCGCGTTCGAGCGGTGCCTGGACCTCCGAAAGACACCGTTCAACTACGGCCTTCATGCAATCGATGTCTCCGGCCGGCGTGTAGCGACGGAAGGAATTCCGATCCTGAAGCTGCACGGCTCGACGAACTGGGGGTACTGCGACTGCTGCCAAAAGGTGATCACGCTTCCACTCGGGATGGGCCAGATCGTTGTTAATCTCCGTCTGTTGTTGGATCCTGACGATTTCCGGTTGTTCAAGAAACGATCACGGATCGCCACGGAACTTGAGCAGTTCCAAGTGAATCGCTGTTTGGCCTGCCCCGGTCGGATGACAACGCGAGTCGCCACGTTCAGTTACCGGAAGGGCTTGGACGCGCCAGTGTTCCAGGCGGTTTGGGATGAAGCTCGTCATGCGCTCGCGTGGGCGAACCGATGGCTGTTTATCGGTTACTCGTTGCCTGAGGCGGACATAGAGATACGACACTTGCTCAAGACGACACAACTCGCCCGCAAGCGACCCGCAAGCCTGTCGATCGAGGTTGTGCTGAAGGACGACCCAGGCGCCGCGGAACGCTATGCGCGCTTCTTCGGGTTGAGGGACGAGCAAGTGTTCAACTGTGGTCTGGGGTCCTGGATAAACAGCCGCTTGCAGGGCTACTGCGCCAAGTGACGAGCCCGGCGGCTACACAGCGCAGCAGAGCCGCAACCAACCCAGTGGGGCGGCTCCCCAGAGCCGCAGGCCGACCCCCAGGTCGGCCAGGCACCGGCCTGGGGGCCGGTGCGCGGGCGGGGGCGCCCGCCCCACAGAATGCTCGCAGGCCGCGACGGTTTCCACAGATAGTAGTGCGGAGGAGCCAAGGAGGGATGGCCCCAATCCCCAGGTGGGCGAGCGGGTCTGCTCGTGAGTCTGACCGCGCGCCGGGCCCGAGAACGACTGGGGGCGGTCCTCCAGTCGCAGCTCGCCGTCGATTGATGCAATCATGGGGCAGGAGGCGGTGTGAGGATGGACAAGTTGCATGTCGTGTGGCGAGTTGCGGTCCTCCTTGTATTGTTGTGCATCGCGGTGACGCACGTCATCCAGATCCGACAAACCGGTCGTCTGCTGGAAGCCGTCCGGGAAGCCACAGGAGTCGGGGGCGATCTCGCCGAGGTCAAAAGACACTTGGCCGAGATAAAGGACCATTTGGCCGACATCGAGGCGAACACCTGGGAGTCTGCCTGGGCTAAGTAGGAATCACCGCGATATCGGATTGGCGGGAGGCGTGTCTCAGTTAGGCGAGCTTCGGATGCCGCCTCTTCTCGGAAGCGCCCGGATGCCCTGGATAAGGGCGTGGCCGGCGCCATACACTCACAATCGAGCCCGGCGGCGCAAGCCGGAGGCGGATAAGAACTGCGTCGCTATGCGGCCTCGGGGGTCACCCAAAACCGGCCATTGAGGGTCACCTGAAAACCGGCCAACGGGGCTGACTCAGGACATTGAGCACGACGG
>VFZS01000004.1 GCA_016871095.1 Acidobacteriota bacterium | reverse complement strand
CGCCACCATCGAGGTCAACGCCGCCAGCACCTCGGGCTACCGCATTCCCCGCACGGTGTACGGAACCTTCCTCGAACCCATCGGCCGATCCATCTACGGCGGTCTCTGGGCCTTACTCCTGGACAATCCCAGCTTCGAAGAGAACCTCTGGAGCGGCGAGCAGATTCGCCGCATGATCGACAACGAACCCGCCCTTGGCTCGGCCTCCCGCCAGGGCTTGCCCCTGCCCTGGGAGCCTCTCGAAGCCGCCCAGGGCTCCCGCTACGAGCCGCGCTGGGGAGACGCCGCTAACTCCTCCCGTTCCCTGCTGGTCATGGCGCTGCCCGACCGGCAGACCGGCGTCCGCCAGCAGGTCTTCTTGCCCGTCCAGCGTATCCTCCGTTACACCGGCAGCCTTTACGCCCGCCACGTGAGCGGCCCGCCCGAGGCCGAAGTCTCGCTGCGGCGCCGCAACCGGCCCGAGGCCGTGCTGGCGCGCGCGCCGCTAGCCCTCCAGGGCCGCGAGTGGCGCCGTTACGAGTTTACGCTCGAAATCCCGCCCGGCCAACTGGCCCGGCTCGAACCCGCCGATTTCGTCATTGCCTGCTCGAATGAGACCCGCATGCTCATCGACCAGGCCCTGCTGTGGCCGGCCGATCACGTAGATTTCATGGACCCGGACATGATCGCCCTGGCGCGCGCCCTCAAGACGCCGCTGCTGCGCTTTGGCGGCAATTTCACCTCCGGCTACCACTGGCGCGACGGGGTGGGTCCGCTGGACAAGCGCGTCAGCATGCTCAACCAGGCCTGGGGCATCCCCGAGTACAACCACTTCGGTACGGACGAGTTCCTGCGCTTCTGCCGGTTGATCGGCGCCGAGCCGCAGATCTGCCTCAACCTGGGCAGCGGCACGCCCGAGGAAGCCGCCGAGTGGGTACGTTACGTCAGCGCCCGCTGGGGCAACGGATCGGGCGGCCTGCTGTGGGAGCTGGGCAACGAGCTATGGGGCAACTTCCAGATCGGCTACCCCACCCTGGGCCGCGCCGCTGCCCGCACGAAGGTTTTCAGTGACGCGGTCCGCCAGGCGGACCCCCGCGCCCGCCTCATCGCCACCGGCCAGGACCCGGACCGCTTCCGTGAATGGAACGCCCAGTTGCTGGCTCTGGCGCCGGACGCCTACCAGTACCTTGCCACCCACTTCGTGGTCGGCTGCGGCAACGTCCGGCGGTCCTCTCCCACGCCGGAGTTCGTGGCGCAGTCCGCCTTCGCCCTCCCGGTCGGCCTCGAGCGCCGCTTGCGCGAGATGAAAACCCAGATCGACGAGCACCCCCAAGCCCGCGGCAAGGTGCAGCTCGCCTTCACCGAGTGGCTCTTCCACTGCCCCGACAATCGCGTGCCCTGCTTCAGCAATCAAGGTGGGGCCATCTGCGCCGCCGGGTTCCTCAACACCCTGATGCGCGTGGCCGATTTCACGCCCATTTCCGACATGACCGGCCTGATCGAGTTCGGAGGGATCTGGAAGAAGCGGGGCCAGGTCTACGGCGTGCCCGCCTACTGGGCCTTCCGCATGTACTCAAACGCCGACGCCACGCTCCCTGTGGAAACTCGCGTCAGCGTGGACGGCTACGACATCACCGAGGGCAACAACCGCATCCCCGAGATCCGAGACGTCCCGTACCTGGACGTGGTAGCCGCTCTCAACGACGCGCGCGACCGGCTCACTCTGTTCGCCGTCAACCGCGACCTGCACCGCGACATCCCCGCGCGTATCAAGCTGGCCGGCTTCGCCCCCGCCGCGCAGGGTCGCGTGCAGACGCTGGCCGGCACGAGCATTCACCAGCCCAACGACGAACTGCGCCCCGAAGCCGTCCGCCCCATCGAAAGCATCGTTAACGCCGGCGCCCCCGAGTTCGACTACCTCTTCCCCCGCGCCAGCGTCACGGTGATGGAATTCCCGGCGCGCCCGTGAAAACCGCCTCAACCCTTCAGCACGATGCCGCAGTTCGAGCATTGCCGAAGCGACAGCCCCCGCCCGAGGTTTCGCCGGCAGTGCGGACACCGCCAGTTGAGCAGCCCCAACGGGATCACCACGGCCCCTACCGCCAGCACGCCCGCCAGCAGGTGGTCGCGCGGGACTCCAAACCGCGACCGCACCGTCTTCTCTGGCGTGAAGTACAAGCCGCACACCGCCAGCAGCGCCACGACCAGCAGCACCACGAGCACTCGTTGGCGGGCTTGAACACGCTCGAACCGGTCCTGGACGCCGGGATAGCGCCACTCCTGAAGCACGGGCTCCGCCGCCGGCGGTTCCTTCGCGAAACAGACCCGTGCGGACAGCATCCCACCTGCGATCAGACCCAGGACCCCGGCGCTCAGAATGAAGGGCCAACCGGCGCCCAGCCACGCCGCCAGCATGATGCAGACAAGGCCCACGAAGACAGTGAGCAGGACGCTGTGGAGCACGCCCTGGACAAACGCGCCCACGGCAACTACCCGCTTCAGCAGCGACTCTGCCCGCACCTTAGGATGGTCCTTCCGGCGTCATCAGCCGGGCGTAGCGCAACGCGATCTGATCGTTGCCGCAGATCACCTCACCCCAGCGGGTCATGCATTCGACCAGATTCTCCTGCGTCAGGCCGTAACTGGCCATGACCGCCATGGGATCCTTGGCCTTGCCCATGGCCTTCATGAACGCACAGTACTCGCCCAGGGTCTTGAGCGGCGCGTCGGGCAGCAGTGCCAGGTTGTCCAGGATCTCGTCCGGGATCGATGGCGGTTCGGGCTCCTTCGGGACCTCGGCTTCAGGTTCCTCCTGGAAGCCCACCGCCTGGGCGAGTTCCTCGAGCGCGGGCTGGAGCATGCGGTCGCCCCATTGGCGATCTCGCAGAATCCGGGTCATCTCCGCAGCGGTCCCCTTGCGCAACTTGGGATGATCCTTGACCAGCCTCGCCAGCAACTGGATGGCGGAGACGTAGCGACATTCGAGAGTCACTTTGCCCAGTAGGGCGCATAGCGCCCCGGCCAGATCCGCCGCCAGCGACTTTTCGGACGCCACTCGCCGGGCCAGGGCATCGTATTCCGCCAGCAGATCGGCAGGGACCTCCCGAAGCGCCCATTTCGAGCCGGCTTCGCGCAGCAGACCGGCCACCGCCGGCAGCGCCGCCGCGGGACGGCTCACAGCCACTTTCACCAGAAGCTGCGCGGCCTCGGAATCCTCGCTGGCCTTGCGTTGCAGCACCTTGACCAGGTCCGCCAGTCCGGCCCGGTCCTGGGTGAGCGTCTCCTCGAGCTCGGCCCACCGCTCGGACAACTTTCTCAACAGGTCGCCGCCTGGAGCTTCCCGCTCCGTCTCCGCCAGCGCCGACAGCAAGGCCTTCAGGAATCCGGACGCATCCCCAAACAGCTCCCGTATGCCCTCCGGACTCATCCAATCCCAGCGCCGCCGATGGTGCTGGTCCAGCACCCTGTAGGCACGCGACCTTATCTCGACCGGTCCGGCTCCAAACGCCACGCCGGCGAGAAGACGGGCTATCCCGCCACCCCGGCCTGCCCCGCCGGCTGGCTCCTCGAAGGCCAGCCGGTCGAGCTGCCGGTCCGCGATGCCGATCAGCTTCTCGATCACTGCCGCATCACCTTTCGCGGCCAGCCGGGTCACGGCTTCATCGGTGAAATCGACATGCTCCGCCGCGTCGTGCAAGGCGCCGTGAACCGCCTCGAACAGCCCGGCCTGGATGGCCGCGCGAACCACTGTCTGCGCCGCCGGCAACTGCTCGGCTCCGAGCAGGGCCTTAAACACCTCCGCGTCCTTCTTTCGCTGAGCCAGATGGACGAGCCGCTCCACCATGTGCTCGTCGAGGCTCGCCAGCAGCAGCCGCACCCCCTTGGCGCGGTTCTCCTCACCGGTCCGCTCGACCGCGCGCAGTACGGGTTCAACCAACGCCTGGGGCAGCGGGTCCCGGAGGTTCTCCAGGATTTCGGCGCGGGTCTCCTCCGGCCCGTCGATCAACAGCGGCGCGATGGCCGCCGATTTCTGTTTCGCCAGGCAGGTGCGGGCCACCAACTGCTGTTGCGCGTCGGCGGAGTCCAACACCCGGGCAACGACGCCGTCTTCGCCCAGCGCTATCGCGCAGGAGAAGCGCAGGTCGGCATCCCGCGACGTAAGCCCCGCCGCAAGCGCTTCCCGCACCCACAGCGGCGGCTCCGTCTCACCGGGCCTTCCGCCGGGTTCGGGCTCCGGCGCCACGCCGTACTCGCCGCACCAGGCCAGTGTTACCGCAGCCGCCGCCCAGGGCCGCAGCGGGGACCCTCGCGGCACCGAGTCGGCGACTTCGGCCAGTCTCCGCCGGTCGATGCCGCCCGGGCCATCCAGCCAGGAGTATCCGCCCACCCTCCTCCACAGGCCGTACGGGCACAGCCTCACTCGCCAGTGCGCGAACGCCAGCGCCGCTTCCAGCGCCAGCTCCCGATCGTCGTTGTTCAAGGCCTGGCACGCAGCCTCGAAGGGGCCTTTGAACTGCCCCATCCGCAGCAGCGCAATCGACGCCAGCGCCCTGGTGATCCCCACCGGGCTGTGCTGCGCAATCTCCGGCAGCAACTCCGGCCGGTGGTCAAAAGGGCCGGCCGGCCCCGCAGCCAGCTCGGCGAGGGTCTGTCTTTCCAGGGGCAGTTGCGGCACCAGCTCGTCTTCCAGGCGCCGCGAGAATACTCTCTGAACCAGGCAGCTTTCGCACAGCCGCAGCTCCTCGACCCGCCGCGCCACCACCGCGAGCTGTGCGTTGTAGATCCGCCCCAGGTTGGCGGCCTGCTCCGGATCGAGTTCCCGAAGACGCTGGGCCAGCGTGAAGCGGTCCACCCCGGCGCTTTTCAGCATACGCGCCGGCCCGTACATCTCCGGGCTGACCACCTCGCACCCGCAGCCGCGACAGTAGCGGCTTGCGGGGGTCCACTCCGCACACCACGCGCAGCGGACGTCGCGCCGCACCGCCGCGCCACACGCCACGCATAAGTCCCCGGCCGCCCAGTCCCCGGGCTGCCAGTGTCCACACTGTTCGCAGACCGCTCGCTCCATGGTTCTCCCCCGAGGCCTTAGCGGTTGAGGTCCGGCTCAGTAGCGGCGGGCGCGGGCCCACAGCAAGTCCTTCTCCGCCTGGTTCATCCGCCGAAGCTTCTCGGGGATCTCGCTCTTGGGCAATCCCTCCCGCTTGAGCAGGATTCCCAGCTCCAGCTCACCCGTGGGAACAAACTCCGCCGCGCACTGGCGGCAGAACCGTCCCGGCCCCGTGGCGCCGCACCAGAAGCAGGCCATGATTGGCTCGGCCTGCTTGCCACACGCGCCGCACTGGTCACCGCTCTTGTAGTCCTTGGGCTGCTTGGCGCCGCAATGAACGCACAGCACCACGTCGCCCGCCTGCACCACGATGCCGCCTTTGTCCGGGACCGCGGCGATCGCCCCCAGCGCCCACGACATCACCCGCTCCGCCACGTCTGCTTTCAGTCCCGCCAGCCCCGCCAGTGTGCCGGCGTCCCCGACGAGCTTGAAGTCCTCCTTCCCGCTGATGCCCGCCTTGATCAGCCGTCCGATCCCCTGCTCCGATACTCCCTTCGAGAGCAGAATGCTCTTCTCCAGCAGCGTGAACCCTGCTTTGACGCTGCCGGATGCCTTTCCTTTGCCTGCCGCCACTTTTTTCTGCGCCGCCTTAGCCATGTAACTGAGCCTCCTCCCTGAGGAATGTAACTCCGCGCCGGTTTCTCCCAGCGGCAGCTTCAAGTATACTCCCCACGCCGCGGCGTGGGGCGCAAAAAGACGAGAAAAGGGGGCGGCCTGAACTGTCCCCACTGTTCGGCAGGGAAGAAACGGCCGCTGCTACTTCTTCTCGGTGAGCTCCTGGTAGATGATCTCGACC
Source organism: Acidobacteriota bacterium (assembly GCA_016871095.1). Classification (GTDB taxonomy): domain Bacteria; phylum Acidobacteriota; class Terriglobia; order Bryobacterales; family Bryobacteraceae; genus VFZS01. The sequence continues at coordinate 22,425 of VFZS01000004.1, read as the reverse complement.
AGGCTGGGGAAGCGCCGGGCTGGCTGGCCGGCCGCGGCGGTGAGACCGAACGCCGCCCTGATCTCCTCCAGCGATTTCCCCTGCGCGATGAGTCCCTTGACCTTGGCCTGCCGCTCTTCGATGGAGGCCACCGCCGTCTTGATGTCGGCCTTGGTCAGCGGGTCGCTGTGGCCGGTGATGAAGGTATCGGCATCCACCTTCAGAAGCTGATTGAGGTACTTCACCAGGCCGAACGAGGTCCCGCCCTTGCGGCGGTGGATGAGCGGGTCGCGGCCGACGAACACCAGGTCGCCCACAAAGGCGATCCTCTGCTGCGGCAGGTGCACCACCAGGTCGCCGGCGGTGTGGGCCGCTCCGAAGTAGAGCAGGTTCACGCGTGGCCCGTCGAATTTCAGCCGCCGGTCGCCGGTCACCACCTCGGTCGGCAGGTACGCCTGAAGGGCGCTCATCTTGGGGTCTTTGAGCGCCTCTTCCATATCCCGCCTGGTGTTGGCGTGGGCCACGATGGTCAGCCCCGCGGGCAGCCCGGACAGGCCGCCGACGTGGTCGCCGTCGCTGTGCGTCAGCACGACTTGCTTCACCGGAAGGGCGGTGAGCTTGCCAATCTCGGCCAGCATCGCCCGGGCCGATTCCGCGGTGGTCTTGGCGTCGATCACCAGCACCTCGGTCTTGCCGATGATGAAACCGGTGTTGGCGCCGGCGCCGCCCTTGACCCAGTACACTCCGTCCTTGAGCGCCTCGACGCTGACGGGCGCGGGCTGTTGCGCCACGGCCGCAGTGGCCGCCAGCGCGACCAGCCAAACGATCCTCTTCTTCATGACCTGCCTCCTCCTCCCCAGATTATCCCGGAACGCTCACCCGCCTTTTTCCAGGTCGCGGTGGGTGGTTTTGACGCGGAAGCCGGCGCGGGCCAGGCGGCGGCGGATCTCGTCGGCCATCATCACCGAGCGGTGCCGCCCTCCCGTGCAGCCGAAGGCGATGGTGAGGTAGCTCTTGCCTTCCTGGATGTAGTGCGGCAGCAGGTAGATGAGCAGCTCCCCGATGCGGTTCATGAACTCCGCCGTCTGCGGAAACGAGCGGATGTAGCGCGCCACCCGGGGGTGCCGCCCGCTCAGCTTCTTGAACTCGGGAATGTAGTTGGGATTGGGCAGGAAGCGCACATCAAAGACCAGATCGCTGTCGGCCGGCACCCCATGGCGGTAGCCGAAGCTGGTGACGTAGACCATGATCCGGGACTCGTGCCGCTCCCCACGGAAGCGCTCCTCGATGGCCTCGCGCAGCTCGTGCACGTTGAATTTCGAGGTGTTCAGCACCACGTCGGCCAGCGCGCGGATGGGCGCCAGCGACCGCCGCTCCGATTGGATGCTCCGGACCACTGAGCGCCCGGTACCCAGAGGGTGCGGCCGCCGGGTCTCGCTGAAGCGGCGCACCAGGGTCTCGTCGTCGGCGTCCAGGAAGACCAGGGTCGAGGGCACTCGCCGCCGGATGCGGCTGTACAGGTTCGGGAACTCCTTCAGCCCTTCCCGTTCCCGGATGTCCACCACCAGCGCGGCGGCGCGGATGTTGGGGGAATCCCGGGTCAGCTCGGCGAACTTGGGGATCAGCTCGATGGGCAGGTTGTCCACCGAGTAGTAGCCCAGGTCCTCGAGGCTCTTGAGCACAGTGCCCTTGCCCGAACCGCTCAGGCCGGTGATCACCACCAGCTCGGGGCGGCGGGGCGCGCGGGCGGCTCGGGGCTTGGGGCTCACGCTTCGATCAATTCGAAGTTGCCGTCGCGGCGCCGCACCAGCACCGAGACGCGGTTGGTTTCGGCGTCCCGGTAGACCACGTAGTCGCGGTCCGCCTCGATCTCCAGGAGCGCCTCCTCCAGGGTCATGGGCTTGCGGCCCTCGTGGTGGTCCGTGCGGAACACCTGTCGTGCGGGCGCGCCCTCCGGCTCGACTTCCGGTGCCGGAAGGGCCTCTGAGATCTCGGGCGCCGCCTTCTCGGGCTTGGGCGTCCGCTTGGTGTCGCGCATCTTCCCGCGCTGCTTCAGGAGCTGCTTCTCCAGCTTCTCAGCGGCCTCCAGAATGGCGGGAAAGACCTCCGGGCCCATGCCGAAGCTCACCAGGTTCCGGTCATGGAACCGGACCGTTATCTCGGCCCGCTGGATGTGCCGCTCCTGGGTCAGGATCACGTGCGCCTCGCGCTCGCCCTGTTTCATGTCCAGGATGCGAGCCAGCTTGCCGAACTTGGCGTCCAGCCGGTTCCTTTGCGCCTGCGTCAGGGCTTCGTGTCTGCCAGTGTAGGTGACCTTCATGCTTGCCTCGGGCTCGCTCGATGTGAGCTTCTTCAGTCGCGCACGCGCCGGTGGTGCGTGGACGGAATCCGCATGTCCTCCCGGTACTTGGCCACCGTGCGGCGCGTCACCTGGATGCCCAATGCACGCAGCCGCGCGGTGATGTGCTCGTCGGTCAGGGGGTGCGCCCGGTCCTCTTCCTCGATCATCTTCTTGACCATGCGCTTGAGGGTGACCAGGGGGGTGGCGCCGCCGGAGGGGCCCTGGACCGCCTCGGAGAAGAAGTAGCGCAGCTCGAAGACGCCTTGCGGCGTGCGAGCGTACTTGTTGGCCACCGCCCGGCTCACCGTGGAGGGATGCACCCCGATCTCCTCGGCCACCTCCTTGATCATCATGGGCCGCAGGTGGTCGATGCCGCTGTCCAGGAACTCGGTCTGGCGCCGCACGATGGAATCGCATACCCGCAGGATGGTGTGCTTGCGCTGCTCCAGGTTGCGCATCAGTTGCAGCGCCGAGGCGAAGCGCTCCCGGATGTAGTTGCGGATCTCCCGGCTGGGCTCCTGGCTGCGGTCCAGCATGCGCCGGTACTGCCCGTTGATCCGCAACTGGGGCACGTCCTCGTCACTCAACTGGATGACGTAGCGGTCGCCCTCTTTGAAAATGTGAACGTCGGGCTCGACCAGGACCGCTCCCGAACCCGAGTAGCGCAGCCCCGGGCGCGGATTGAGATGGTGGATAACGTCCACCGCGATGTCGATGTGCTCGGGCGGGCGCCCCAGGATCTTGGCCAACTCCTTGAAGTGCCGCAGCTCAAGCAGTTTCAGATGCTCGGAAACGATCTGCCAGGCTACCCCGCCCTTCCCGTTACGGCTCTCCAACTGGAGCAGCAGGCACTCCTGCACGTCGCGCGCTCCCACGCCCGCCGGCTCCAGCGACTGCACCACGTGCAGCCCCGCCTCCACCTCCGCCAAGCTGTGGCCGCCCGCGGCCGCGATCTCCTCCATCGACGCCTTCACGTAGCCGGCTTCGTCCAGGTTGCCGATGACCGAATCGGCCGCGTCGTGGATGGCGTCCTCCACCGCCACCATGCTGAGCTGGGAGCGCAGGTGGTCCGGCAGGGTCTCCGGCGCGGAAGCGAACGCCTCGTAAGACGGCCGCTCCACCAGCTCCGAGGCCGGGCTCCGGTAGCCGGGATCCAGGTAGTCGTCGAAGAAGCTGCCAAAGTCGATCTCGTCGAAGGGATCGGTGGGCTTGGCCGGTTCCGGATCCGCCGGCGCCTCGGCCGCTCCTCCCGCCACCGGCGGCGGCTCGGGCGGCGTGTAATTCTCCGAGAACTCGTCCGGTGTCTCGGTGGCGCTCTCGACAGTCCCGTAGCCCGCACCGATGGTGGCTTCCAGAACCGACTGGTCCGCCGGCTCCGCCACCCGCTCCGCTTCCAGCAGCGCGTGGACTTCCTCGGGGCTGAGCTCCTCTCCGCCCTCCGCCCCGGCCTCTTCCAGCACCGGGTTCTGGGCGACTTCCTCCTCGATCATCTCCCTCAGTTCCAGACGGTTCAGTTGCAGCACCCGCACCATCTGGACCAGGCTGGGCGTTAGAATCTGCTTCTGCGCCACCTTGAGCTGGAGCCTGGGTGAGAGCGTGCTCATCTGGCTCAATGATAGCAGACGAGGGAACCGCCAGGTCCCGCGCGCAAGGGGGCCGGGAAGGGGTGAGAGAATCGCCCGCGCAAGCTAAAGCTTACGCCACCGGAGACCGCAAGAGCTGGGGCTGCCGCGTGGGACATGCTTGAGCTTGTCCTCCCCGAGCCGGCCAGGGCGATTCTCTCACGCCTTCCCGCCCCTACTGGGGCGGCGGCCCGGCCAGATTGAAGCTCTCGCCCAGGTACACCCGCTTGACTTCCGGATCGCCGCCCAGCGCCTGTGGGGTGCCTGCCCGGAACACGCGTCCATTGTTGATGATGTAGGCCCGGTCGGTGACCGCCAGGGTCTCCCGCACGTTGTGGTCGGTCATCAGGATGCCGATGCCGGTCTGTTTCAGCTCGGAGATGATGCGTTGCAGCTCCAGCACCTGAATGGGGTCGATTCCCGAGAAAGGCTCGTCCAGCAGCAGAAACGACGGCTGGATCACCAGCGCCCGGGCGATCTCCACCCGCCGCCGCTCCCCCCCCGACAGCATGTACCCCTTGTTCTGCCGCACCTTCTCCAGGCCCAGTTGCTCGACCAACCGGCTCATCCGCTCGTGGCGCTGCCAGCCGTTCAGCGCCAGCGTCTCCAGGATGGCCATGAGGTTCTCCTCCACCGTCAGCTTGCGGAAGATGGAGGGTTCCTGCGACAGGTAGCCGATGCCCTTGCGCGAGCGCTGGTACATGGGCAGCAGGGTGATTTCCTCGCCATCGAGCAACACCCGGCCGGAGTCCGGGTTGATCAGCCCCACGATCATATGGAAGCTGGTAGTCTTCCCCGCCCCGTTAGGCCCCAGCAGTCCCACCACTTCCCCTTGCTCGATGGACACCGACAGATCCGCCACCACGCGGCGACCCGCGTAACTCTTCGAGATCTCGTCGGTGTGCAGTTTCCTCATGGGCGGCGCCGCAGGCGGCTGACCACTCGCCGCTGCTCGATGCCGTTCACGAGCAGCTTATCGTTATCCGCCCAATAGGTCAACCACTCGCCGCGGGTGTTGCCGCGCAAGCTGTCGATAAGCGCCGGGGCGCCGCCATGCAGCTCCATGCGTCCTTCCTCCGCATAGTACTCGGCGTGCTCGGCCGTGCCCCTGCGGAGGCGGTCCGCCTCACGCTGCTGGATCTCCACCTGGCCGTCGGCGTAGGCCCGCTCCAGCGACGACCCTCCGCCCTCTTCCTTCAGCAGCGCGCGGATCTCCCGCGCCTTGACCTCGAGGCCCAGCCGCACCAGCCGGGCGCCTCCGTGATAGCGCGCCAGGCGCTCCTGCTCGGTGTAAACCAGTTCGGCTGACTCGACCATCACCAGCGGCGGAGGCCCTTTGCGGCGGGCCGCCGGCGGGACTTCCTTCGGCGCGTCCACGAACTGCGTCCGCACCCCGCCTCCGGCCAGCAACCGCCGCGCCCGGCGGTCGATCTCGACCCAGGCCGCCTGGATGCGGTTGGCCCCCTGCCAGACCACCGCGTTGCCCTCGTAGCGCACCCGCTGGTTGCGCTGGGTCGTAGTCATCCTGGCGGCCTTGGCCTCCAGCGCCTCGTCGGACGACAGCAAGCCCGGAGGCCGCCCTTTGCGGTCGGGCAAGCGGTTGGAGACCACATCGCCTTCGGCCGTCGTATCCTCGGTCTGCTGGTTGAGCACGATGCGGTAGGCCGAGGTCGAGCCGCTCGGGTCCCACACCCGCGCTTGCTGCTCCAGCGTGATCAGGTCTTGCGCTTCGTCCAGCTCAGCCCGCACCGCCCGGGCCTGCCGGTCGCCTTCCCGGTAGCGGAAGTCGTTCCACTGCTCCAGCCGCGCCACCTGCCCGGTCTTGGGATCGAAATGCGCCTGCATGTCCCCGCTGGAGGTTTCCACCGGCAAGGTTGCCTTCTTCCCCTTGGGCGCCGCGAGCGGCTCGGTGCGGGTCTCGACTTTCACCGCGCGAAACGCCTGGATCCGGTTCTCCGCCCCGTAGGTGATCCACATGCGCTCGGCGCGCACCCGGCGCCGGCGCTGCTCCGGGCGGTTGGGCACAAACTCGACCTCGCCCGGCGCGCCCGTTTCCACGCTGTCAATTTCCTTGCCCTGCGGCCGCATGGCCAGCAGGATGATTTCGCTGCGCAGCCACCGCGTTTCCGGCTGCGGCGCGCCCATTCGCGGCAGCGGCGCCGACTCCATCGAGGCCGCCCCCCGCGCCAGCGCGCTCTTCAGCACGCTCTCCCCGCCGATGAGGTCGAACTCCAGGTCCACCCGGTCTGCGCGCACCGTCGTGCGGGCCGCCTCCGAAAGCGCCACCATTCGGGCGCTCCCCTCCGCGGCGATGGTCTCCACCTCGCCGTGGGCCGAGAAGTGCACGGTGAGATCGCTGGCGCCGTACTCGAGTTGCCGCCGCGAGGACCGGTCCGTGCCCCGCGCCCGCTTGGCCACTGCCCGCCGGATGGAGCCGTCCTCCAAAAACACCACCGCGTCGGCCGCCTCCAGCACCGTGTCGCCGCGCGTCAGCCGCGACCAGGGGAACAACATCACCGCGGCGTCCAGCTCCTTGTAGATCATCTCCCCGGCCTCGATCTTCAGCGGCTTGCTCGCTGGCGCGCGCCCCCGCCAGTTCAGCTCGACGCCACCCAGCATGTGCAGCTCCCGAGTGGAAGGATCGTAGGAGGCGCCCACCGCCTTGCCCTCGCCCTGATCGAAGGCGAAGGAGGCCGCCCGGGAAGTCGAGGCCCGTCCGGTCTTGCTGTGAAAGGTCACTCCCGAGGTGCGCACCATCACCAGCCGGCCCTGTGGCATCCCTTCCGCGGGCAGTCCCAGGGTGATCTCGACCTCTCCGTCGGCGTAGAGCTGGTCGCGCTCGCGGCCGAACTCGGCCCTGGGGCTGGTGACCCGGTCGAACTCGCGCCCGTCCTGGTGGTACAGGCGCAACTCCAGCGGCTCCAGTTCTAAGTACTGTTTCACCTGGCGGAACCGCCGCGCGCGCACCTCGACCACTGGCTTGCCACCGGCGGTGTGCGTCCACACCCAATCGCTGGCCGCCGCCTCGACCTCCTTAGGCAGCGCCTTGGGCGCCGGCGGCGCCCTCCGGGCCAGCCGCTCTCGCTGGTAGTAGTAGCTCACCCCCACCGCGGCCAGGATCACCGCGATGGCCAGGAGCAAAAGGCCCCGCTTGCTCCGCATTCAGTTCCACTATAACAACCCTTACACTGGAGACGAGATGACCCGCCGAGATGCACTGCTGCTGCCCGCCCCGCTGCTGGCCTGGGGACAGACGGAACGTTCCCCCGCTGCGCAGCCAACCCCGGATCTCGCGAACCTGCACGAGCTGATGGACTGGATCAGCCGTGAGAACCCCCCGCGGCTTTCCTTCCTCGATCCGAAATGGAAGGCGCTGGAGGAGTGGAAGAAGGTGGCCCGCCCGCTGTACCGCCGCCACTTGAGTTATGATCCCAAGCCGGTTCCGCTGGCCGCGGAGCAGGTGAGCCGCGAGGAACGTGAAGGCTTCACCGTCGAGACGGTGAAGATCCGCGCCACTGCGGCTTACGACATCCCGGCGCGCGTCCTCCTGCCGGCCCGGCGAAGCGGCCGGGTTCCCGGCGTGTTGGCCCTGCACTGCCACAGCGGGCGCTACGTGTGGGGCCATCAGAAGATCCTCAGCTCTCCGGCCGATCCCCCCGTCCTGACGCAGTTTCGCGAGGGCACGTATGGCCGGCCCTGGGCCGAGTTCCTCGCGCGCCGGGGCTTCGTCGTCCTGGTCATCGACGGGTTATACTTCGGCGAGCGCCGCCTGCGGCCGGAACAACTGGACCCGGCCGCGGCACCCGGCGAGTTCCGCGAGCCGCTCAAGCAGCTCGCCGCGCTGAAGCCCGAGAGCCCCGAGTGGCTGGCCGCCATCAACAGCCTGTGCAGCCGTTTCGAGCACCTCACCGCCAAGACCATCTTCTCGGCCGGCGCCACCTGGCCAGGGCTGCTGGCCTGGGACGACATGCGCAGCCTGGACTACCTGGCGAGCCGCACCGAGGTGGACCCGCGCCGCCTCGGTTGTCTCGGCCTGTCCGGGGGAGGGCTCCGCACCGCCTGTCTCATCGGGGCCGACCCGCGCATCAAGGCCGCCTGCGTGGCCGGCTGGATGACCGAGTTCCGCCACCAGCTCCGCAACCACCTGCGCAACCATACCTGGATGGCTTACGTCCCCGGCCTCTACCCGCAGCTCGACCTGCCCGACGTGGCCGCCCTCACCGCACCGGGCGCGCTGCTGGTCCAGCAGTGCAGCCGCGATTCCCTCTACCCCATGTCCGGGATGAAGGGAGCCGCCGAGAAGCTGACCCGGATCTACGCCAAGGCTGGCATCCCGGAGCGCTTTCGCGCGACGTTCTACGACGTCCCGCACTCCTTCCGCCCCGACATGCAGGAAGAGGCCTTCGCCTGGCTGGAGAAGTGGATATAGGGTGGTGGGGCAGACGATCGTCTTTCGTCGTCTGCCTCTCCGCAGGCCACATAACACGATGGCCTGCGCCACCGGCTTGCCGGGTCTTTCTCACTCCTGCCGCAACTTCTCCAGCCGCTTGGCGGCGTTGGCGTTCTTGGGGTCCAGCGCCAGCGCCTTCTCGCAGTGCTGGATGGCCAGCGCCTTCTGACCGTCCCGCGCGTAGGCTTCCCCCAGACTGTCGTGGACGTTGGAGGACTTCGGATAGGCCTCCACGTTCAGCTTGAAGATCTCTACGGCCTCCTTGACCTTCTTAGCCTCGGTCATCAGGGCATAGCCCAGCGTGTTCAGCTCCCGCTCCCGGAAATCTAACCGCTCCGGCTGTTCCGCCTTGAGCTTGCGATAGCGCGCGGCGGCCGCCTGTACGCCTTCCGCCTGGATCACCGGATAGAGCACCTGCGCGATGGACTGCTTCGGTGGCTGCGCCTTCTGGCCGTGGAGGATCGCCATGATCCCGTCATTGACCTCGCCGAGCCGGGCGCGGCCCGGCGTGTTGCTCAGCAGCACGATCAGGCGCCGCTCTTCAGGCAGCCGGGTAAGCAGAGTGTTGAAGCCGTTGATGCCGCCGCCGTGGGCGATGCGCGGTACCTTGCGGTCCAGCCCGGGGATCGCCGCCTGGTCGATGATCCACCCATAGCCGTAGTTGTTCATGCCGGGCTGGAACATCAGGTCCTTGGACTTGGGCGCCAGCAGCTTGTCGCTGTACAGCGCCTGGTCCCAGACGTGGAGGTCTTCGACGGTTGAGTACAGCGCCCCGGCGGAATAGGGCAGCGACATGTCCAGGTAGGCGGCGTTCAGATAGCCGTCCAGGACCGGCCTATACCCGGAGGCTCGCCTGGGGAGAATCGTGTTGTAGTCGTCGTAGCCCGTGTCTTTCATCCCCAGCGGCGTCAGGATGCGCTCTTGAAGCGCCTTAGCGTAAGGGTGGCCGGTGATCTTCTCGATGAGCACGCCCAGCAGGTGATAGCCCGAGTTGTTGTAGGCGTAGCGCGAGCCAGGCTCGAACTCCAGTTCCTTCTCCCAGTACATCCTGGCGAGTTCGAGCGGCGTCAAGGGATCGCGGCTGAGCTTGTCGGCGAAACCAGGGAAGCCGGTGTAGCTGGGAATGCCTGAGGTGTGGTTCAACAACTGGTGTATGGTGATGCGCTCGCCCACCTTCTTCGGGCACTCGGGCAGGTAGTCGCCTATCTTCCCGTCCAGCCGGAGCTTGCCCTGCTCGACCAGTTGCAGCACCAGCGTCGCGGTGAACTGCTTGGTGATAGACCCCAGGCGGAACTTGGTGTCCGGGGCGTTGGGGATGCCGAACTCGCGATTGGCCAGCCCGCAGCCTTTCTTGAGGATGACCTGTCCCTTCTCGGCCACCAGCGCCGAGCCGTGGAACTGGTCGAGCTGGTGATAGGCGCTGATCAGCTCATCGATGTGCCGGGCCCGGTCGCTTTGAGCCGCGACGGGCGGCAGTAGCCACAAACAGGTCAACAGGACAGTTGCGGCACGGCGTGTCATATGGAGTCTTCGCTTCGGGTTCATTTTCTCAGTTGAGACGTTTGGGCGGGGGCCGGTGTTCCCGGCGTCCCGCGATACACTGAAACTTAGGCTTCTGACCCGCATGCCCGAGTGGCTCACCAGCACGCTGATCCAGTACCCCATCCTGACGCTGTTCCTCGCCATCGGTCTGGGCTACCTGGTGGGCGAGATCCGCATCCTGGGATTCCGCTTCGGGGTGGCCGGTGTGTTGTTCATGGGGCTGGCCTTGGGCGCGCTGCATCCGGACATCGCCCTGCCGGACGTGGTGCCGACCATCGGGCTGATCATCTTCGTGTACGCCATCGGGATCCACTCGGGACCGGCGCTGGCGGCGGCCTTCCGCACCCGGGGCTACCGCGACAGCCTGCTGGCGGCGGCGGTGCTGGTCTTCGGCGCGCTGCTCACGCTGGCCCTGGCCTGGGCCGTGGGGTTCTCCGGCCCGCGCGCCGCCGGGCTGTTCTGTGGCGCCTTGACCAACACGCCCGCCCTGGCGGCGGCCCGCGAGACCGTGCGCGACGCCGCCCTCCGGCAGGGCCTGCCCGAGGCCGAGGTCCGTGCCCGAGCCGTGGAGCCGGTGGTGGCCTATAGCATCGCCTATCCGCTGGGAGTGATCGGAGTGCTGCTGTGCTTCCAGCTCACCCGCCGGTGGTGGAAGGTCACCCCCCCGCCCGTCGAGGAGGCCCCCGAGATACTGGTGCGCAACTACGTGGTCCGCAATCCCGGCGTGCTGGGCCGCACCATCGCCGAAGTGCTGCGCGTACACAAGGAGTACGGCTTTGTCGTCAGCCGCATCCAGAAGGGAGGCCAGACCGATATCGCCACCTCGGAGTCGCGCCTGGAGGCCGGCGACATCGTGGTGGTGGTGGGCGATGAGGAGGCCCACGAGCGCGCCCAGCAGATCTTCGGCGAGACCAGCGAGGCCCAGCTCGAACTGGACCGTACCCGGCTCGACTACCGCCGCATCTTCGTTTCCGACAAGCGCGTGGTGGGCCTCCGCTTGCGCGACCTGGACCTTCAGAACCGGCTGCAAGCCACCGTCACGCGCATACGCCGGGGCGACCTGGACGTGGTCCCCGGACCGGATACCCGTCTCGAGTTCGGTGACCTGATCCGCGTGCTGGCCTTACGCGAGAGGCTTCCCGAGATCGCCCGCTTCTTCGGCGATTCCATCCGCGGGACTGCGGAGACGGACTTCGGCTCGGTTGCCCTGGGGATGGTACTGGGTGTACTGGTGGGCATGATGCCGATTCCGCTCCCCGGCGGCAGCACCGTGCGTCTGGGACTGGCCGGCGGGCCGCTGCTGGTGGCGCTGGTGCTCGGCAAGCTGGAGCGCACCGGGCGCATCACCTGGGTGATCCCGGTGAGCGCCAACCTGACGCTGCGGCAGATCGGCCTGTTGTTGTTCCTGGCCGGAGTGGGCACTCGCGCCGGCTACGCCTTCGTCCAGACCCTGGGCGCGAACGGCATCCAGATGCTGCTGGCCGGGGCCGCCATCACCTTCGCTGTCACCCTGGTCACGCTGCTGGCGGGCCATAGGCTATTGAAGCTCCGGTTCGACTTCCTGATAGGCCTGGTCTCGGGGGTGCAGACCCAGCCCGCCTGCCTGGCCTTCGCCGCCAACCAGTTCCACTCCGACGCCCCCAACCTGACCTACGCCTCGGTCTACCCGGCGGCCACCATCGCCAAGATCATCCTGGCGCAACTGCTGGCGGCCTGGGCGGCAGGGTGAATCGCGGCCTCCTGGCACGCGGATCTGGGATAATTGAGGCTCCCGCATGTTGAGCGAGAAGCTGAAGGAGTGCGGCGTCGTCGGGGCGGGCGGGGCCGGCTTCCCCACCCATGTCAAGGCGGCATCCCGGGTCGAGTTGGTGCTGGCCAACGGCGCCGAGTGCGAGCCCCTGATCCACAAAGACGTGGAGCTGATGGAACATTTCCCGGGTGAAGTCGTCTCTGGGATTCAGTTGATGATGCAAGCCACGGGGGCGCGGCGCGCGAAGTTCGGCATCAAGCGGAAGAACGTCGCGGCGGCGGAGGCGGTTCGCAGCCAGGTCAAGAAGCAGCCCGTTGAGGTGGTGCTGCTGGGCGACTTCTACCCCTCCGGCGACGAATACGAGCTGGTCTACCTGGCCACCGGGAAGCTGATTCCACCGGCCGGGATCCCTCTTCAGGTGGGATGCGTGGTGAATAACGTGGAAACCCTGCTGAACGTGCACCTCGCCCAGCAGGGCCTCCCGGTGACGGAGAAATTCGTCACCGTGGCCGGCGCGGTGCGCCGCCCGGCGACTTTTCGCGTGCCGGTGGGGATCTCGTTCCGCGAGTGCCTCGAACTGGCTGGAGGCGCCACGGTTCCGGACTTCGGCGTGCTGGTCAGCGGCGTCCTGATGGGAACACTGACGTTCGATCTGGACGACGTGGTAACCAAGACCACCGCCGGGCTGATCGTGCTGCCGCGCGAGCATTACGTCATCCAGCGCAAGGCCCGCAGCGCCGAGAGCATGAACCGCATCGGGAAATCCGCCTGCGACCAGTGCAGTTACTGCACCGAGCTCTGCCCGCGCTACCTGCTGGGTTATGAAGTGATGCCGCACAAGGTGATGCGCAGCCTGGGATTCACGCTCACCGGCGCGGACAACTGGAACCAGTGGGGCGTGTTGTGCTGCGCCTGCGGGCTGTGCACGCTGTACGCCTGCCCCGAGGATCTCTATCCCAAGGAGGCCTGCGACCAGGCCAAGGCGGACCTGCGCAAGGCGGGCATACAGTTCGCGCAGCGCAGCCCGGTGCGCGTACACCCCATGAAGGAGGCCCGCCGGACCCCGCTGGCGGCGCTGCGGCGGCGGCTCAAGCTCGAGGATTACGAGCGCCCCGCGCCCCTGTCCAGCGTGAGAGTGGAACCACGGCGGGTGCGCATCAGGCTGCGGCAGCACGCGGGCCGGCCGGCGCGGGCGGTGGTGCAAGCCGGCGACCAGGTTCAGAAGGGAACGGTCCTCGGGCGGGTGGGCGCGGACGAGCTGGGCGCCAGCGTACACGCGAGCATCGAGGGCGCCGTTACCGCGGTCACGGATGTTTACGTCGAGGTGAGCAGGTAGCGCATGGCCAAGAACTCAATCGGCCTGGTGGAGCTGGGCAGCATCGCGGCGGGCTTCGAGGCTTGCGACGCCATGCTCAAGACCGCGGACGTGGAGCTGGTGCTGGCCCGCACCATCTGCTCCGGCAAGTACGTGGTGCTGGTGCGGGGCGACGTGGCCGCGGTGGAATCCAGCGTACAGGCGGGCGCGCGCGCCGCCGGCGCCGCTGTCATAGACACCTTCGTCATCCCCAACGTGCATGAGTCCATCTTCCCCGCTATCAGCGGCACAACCAGGGTCGAGGCGCTCGCGGCGCTGGGCGTGATCGAGTCTTTCTCGGTGGCTTCGCTCATCGAAGCCGCCGACGCGGCCGCGAAAGCGGCGCAGGTACAACTGATCGAAGTGCGGCTGGCCATGGCGCTAGGCGGCAAGGCGTTCGTGACGCTGACCGGCAATGTGGCCGCCGTCGAGAGCGCGGTGGCGGCGGGCGCGCAAGTGCTCTCGCGGAAGGGGCTGCTGGTCAACAAGGTGGTCATCCCCGCGCCGCACCCCGAGTTGCTTAACGAAATGATCTGACACTGGCAGGGTAGGCCTCCAGGCCTGCCAACCGTGAGGGAGGAGCACAATGCGGATTCATCGCACGCCCCTATGGCTGCTGGCCCTGACGGCCGCGGCCCTGGCGCAGAGCGAGTTCAAGGACCTCGAATCGCGCACCAGCGAATTCACCCTGGCCAACGGCCAGAAGTTCATCGTGGTGGAGCGGCACAACGCGCCGGTGGCCACCTTCATGACCTATGCCGACGTGGGCGCGGCCCAGGAGGTCAAGGGCATCACCGGCCTGGCGCACCTGTTCGAGCACATGGCCTTCCGCGGCACTACCACCATCGGCACCAAGGACTGGGCCAAAGAGAAAGTGCTGCTCGAGAAGGTCGAGAAAGCCTATTACGCCCTGCGGGATGAGAAGCGCAAGGGCGCCAAGGCGGATGCGGGCAGGCTCAAGGAACTCGAACAGGCTTTCAAGGACGTGCAGGAAGAGGCCGCCAAGCTCACCTACAAGGAGGAGTTCGGCGAGATCATCGAGCGGGCCGGCGGACGCGACTTGAACGCCGGGACCGGCGAGGACATGACCGTCTACTTCTTCAGCCTGCCCTCCAACCAGGCCGAGCTGTGGTTCTTCCTCGAGTCGGAGCGCTTCCGTGATCCCGTATTCAGGGACTTCTACAAGGAGCGCGACGTGGTGATGGAAGAGCGGCGGCTGGGCGAGAGCCAGCCCATGGGCCGGCTGATGGAGGAGTTCCAGGGCGTCGCTTACAAGGCTCATCCCTACGGCGAGGGCGTTATCGGCCACATGAGCGACCTCCAGAACCTCACCACCGCCGACGGGCAGGCGTTCTTCAGGAAGTACTACGTTCCCAGCAACCTGACCACGGTGGTGGTGGGCGACGTCAATCCCAGGCGCATACGCGAGCTGGCCGAGGTCTACTTCGGGCGGCTGCCCAGCGTGCCGAGGCCCGAGCCGCTGCGCACCATTGAGCCGCCGCAGCAGGGCGAGAAGCGGGTGGCGCTGCGGCTACAGTCCCAGCGCATGCTCCTGATGGGCTATCACAAGCCCGACGTCAACCACCCGGATGACGCCGTCTACGACGCCATCGGCAGCCTCCTGAGCCAAGGCCGCTCCTCGCGGCTCTACCGCTCCCTGGTGCGCGACAAGAAAGTCGCCACGCAGGCGGGCGGCTTCCCCGGTTACCCGGGTGTAAAGTACCCCGGGATGTTCGTGTTCCTCGGCTTGACCGCGCCGGGAAGGACCAACGAGGACGTCGAGAAGGCCCTCGACGCCGAGATCGAGCGGCTCAAGAACGAGCCGGTCAGCGCCGAGGAACTCGACGGCGTCAAGCGCCGCGCCCGCGCCGGCCTGCTGCGCCAGTTGGACAGCAATTTCTCACTGGGCATTCAAATGGCTAGATATCAGGCTCTAACCGGCGACTGGCGTAACCTGTTCCGGCAGCTCGACAAGATCAACGCCGTGACCCCGCAGGACATACAGCGGGTGGCCAAGGCCACCTTCACCTGGAATAACAAGACGGTAGGCACTATTGACCCCGTCGAGACGGCTGCCAAGTGACGGCCGAGGAGGAATGACCATGCGTACAGGCAAACTGCTTTCAGTCGCGGTGATATCGCTGGGGCTGGTGCTGGCTCAGCCCCCCGTCCCGAAACCGGCCGCCAGGAAACCCGCGCCCGCCAAGAGCTACAAGGATCTCAAGTACCCGCCGCTCAGCCAGATCCAGGTGCCCGAGCCGGTTCGCTTCGAGCTGGCCAACGGCATGGTGGTCTACCTGGTCGAAGACCACGAGACGCCCATGATCAGCGTCTCCGCCATGATCCGCGCAGGCTCTCGCTGGGAGCCCGCCGGCAAGACCGGTCTGGCCTCCATCACCGGTTCGGTCATGCGCACCGGCGGGACCGCCAGCCGCCCGGGCGACAAGCTGGACGAGGAGCTGGACCGGCTGGGCGCCTCCGTCGAGACCGGCATCGGACAGGACTCCGGCCGCGCCCAGGTCTCGGTGCTCAGGGAGGACATCGACCGGGGCCTCGCCATTCTGGCCGACATCCTCCAGAATCCCGCTTTCCCCCAGGACAAGATCGACCTGGCCAAGATCCAGCAGCGTGACTCGATCGCCCGGCGCAACGACAATCCCAACGCCATCGCCGGCCGCGAGTTCAACCGCATTATCATGGGCAAGGATGCGCCTTACGGGCGCATCACCGAGTACGACACTATCAACTCGATCGCACGCGAGGACCTGATCGCGTTCCACAGGCAGTACTTCCAGCCCGAGAGCGTGATCCTGGGCGCCTGGGGCGACTTCAGCACCGCCGAGATGCGCGCCAGGATCGAGAAGACCTTCGCCTCCTGGAAGCGCGGCGGACGCCCCAGACCTTCCGTCCCCACCGTGGACCCCGGCGCTAAGGACCGCGCCGGCATCTACTTCATCAAGAAGGACGACACGCCGCAGTGCTGGGTCATGATGGGCTTCCTGGGCGGTATGCGCAATGACCCCGATTTCTACGCCCTCTCGGTAATGAACCAGATCCTGGGCGGCGGCTTTGCCTCGCGGCTGTTCAGCAACGTGCGCTCCGCGCAGGGCCTGGCTTACACGGTCGGCTCACAGTGGGGCGCCGGCTGGGACCGCCCCGGAACCTTCATGGCCCTGGGCAGCACCAAGACCGAAACCACGGTCAAGATCCTGACCTCCATCCGCCATGAGATCTCCAGCATGGCCGAGGCCGGGGCCACCGCCGACGAGCTGACTCGCGCCAAAGACGGCATCCTCAAGGGCTTCGCCTTCGAGTTTGACTCGACCGGCAAGATCGTGCAGCGCCTGGTGACTTACGACTACTACGGCTATCCTCGCGACTATCTCCAGCAGTACCGCAATAACATCGAGAAAGTAACTCAGGCCGACGTAGCGCGCGTGGCCAAGCAGTACCTCAAGACCGACCAGCTCGCCATCCTGGTGGTGGGTAAGGAACAGGGCATGGACCGGCCGCTCTCCGAGCTGGGCAAAGTCACTAACATCGACATCACCATTCCCCCGCCCAAACAGGCTGCGCTGGGCGAAGCCACGCCCGAGTCCGCCACCAAGGCCAAGGCGCTGCTCCGCCGCGCCAAGCAGGCCATGGGCGGCGCCCTCATCGACCAGATCAAGGACCTCACAGTCACGGCTGACATGAAGCTCACTCTTCCGCAGGGCGAGTTCGCCATCAAGATGGAGGTCACCAACAATGTGATGGGTAAGAGCGTCAGCACCATGCAGACCCCCATGGGCGAGGTCACCCAGGGCTATGACGGCCAGATCGCCTGGGCCAAGACGCCCCAGGGCGTGCGCGAGGCGCCGGCGAGCCAGCTCGGGGAAGTCCAGGGCACCTTCTTCCGCGACACCTTCTCGCTGCTCCGCAACATCGACAACCCCGCCTACACCGTGCAGGCGCTGGGTCCGGCCGAGATCGAGGGCAAGAAAGCCGAAGGCGTGGCCATTTCCGACACTGCGCGCAAGCTCCAGGTCAAGCTCTGGATCGACTCCGCCACGGGCTTGCCGCTGAAGAAGGCCTACACCGCGGCTTTCATGGGCGCGCCGGGCGAACTCGAGGAGATCTCCTCCGACTACCGCGACGTCTCCGGCCTCCAGATCGCCCACACGGCCATCCTGAACCGCGACGGCAAGAAGCTCGGCCAGACCACTATCACAGGCTTCAAGCTGAACCCGGGCGTCCCGGATTCGGCCTACCAGAAACCGAACTGAACAGGAGCACCCAGGCCAGCACGGCGAAGCCCGCCAGCGACAGCCACCCGCCCCAGCCCGTCAGCCGGCCCCTTCGCGCGCCGTGAGGCCCCGAAGTTCCGAAACGGCTGAATTCTGTACTCCCTCAGTCTCGGGGACCGCTGGCTGACGCGCGCGGCTCGGTTGTGTTCGCAGGCACTGGCCGAGCCGCGAGCGTCAGCGAGCGGTTGGGCCGGAGATTTCTTCACACCTTCTGAGGGATTGCTGAATCCTCCTGCCGGGGGTGTCAAGGCAAAGTAGAAAGTTCCTATTCCCGGCAAAGTAGAAAGTTCCGCTTTTGCCGGGGAAGTTCCAGGGTCCGTGCTACAACCCGATGCATGGACCGCGGATTGTTCATCACCCTCAGCGCCGTCCGCCGGCAACTGGCGGCCATGCCCAGCGAGCTGTACCTGCTTCGTCTGCTTCATGCCCGCACCCGCAAACCCTTCCCCGCCGAGACTCTTTGGACCGGCTTTCAACTCTGCCGCTGCGCCGTGATCAGATTCCTGCGCCTGCGCAACCGCGAAGGGTTTGACGTGTACCTGCGGCCCTATGCCGAGAACCGCAACGCCGGCTACATCCTGCTGGATCTGGACCTCGCCGCCCCCAGCATCCTCGCCACTATGCGCGCCCAGGGACACCAGCCCTGCGTGGTCGTCCAGACCAGCCCCGGTCACCTTCAGGCCTGGGTTGGGGTCAGCGAAACCCCACTTCAGGCCACCGTGGCGACTGCGATCGGCCGACACTTGGCCCGCACCTATGGCGGCGACTGGGCCAGCACCGACTGGTGCCACTTGGGAAGACTGGCGGGTTTCACCAACCAGAAACCCACCCGCCGGCAGGCCAGCGGCTATGCTCCCTGGGTGAGACTCCTTCATGCGCAGAGCGGCTTGGCCAGCCAGGGCCCCGCACTGCTCCAGGCAGCCCCATTCTTGATGCCCAGCCCGCCGGCGCAGGTTGCGGCGGCGGCTTGCAAGCCCCCTGGCGCCTGCGCGCTCACCCCGGCCGCGGCGGCCGAGCTCTATCAGCGGTTCCTCAGCCGCCTGCGCATCCCGCAGCGCTTCCCCCAGCCCGATTGGAGCATCGCCGACCTGTGGATCGCCCAAGCACTCTTCCGATGCCGTGCCCCCGCCGAGCAGGTCCACGCCATCCTGCGGCTGGGAAGTCCCGGCTTCCCGCGCTGCCACTCCCAGCCCGACGACTACCTCGCGCGTACGCTGCGCCGCGCCGCCCTGGATGTCGAGCACGCACGTTTTCTTGCGCGCCGTCGCGCGCCCTGTGTCCAGACCGACCAGGATCCGTAGGCGCATCAGCTCGTCCGATTGGACTGCTCGATCGCCCGCCAGGTCGGCGGCGAGGGTCGTTCCCAGAAGCCCTCCATCCAGGCTCGATTCACTTTCCGCGGACCCGCTGCGGCCGAAGTCTTCCGGGGGCAAGCCTGTGGCGGCGGCGAAGGCGGCCGCATCGGGCAAGGGGTGATCTCGAGATACCGGCCTTCCCAACGTGCTGCCAGCGTCCCTTCCAGCCACACCTCCACCCGCAGCCGGCTGCCACGCATGCGCGCCTGGATCGAGTTCTTCAGGATCTGGTAGCGCTGCGCGCCGAATTGAAACGTATAGTCGTTGGTGATCACCCGCTCCTCGACATGGCTGAGGATGGCCGCCAACTGGTGCTCGGCCAGCAGTCGCCGATGGGCGTCACTAGCCTGGGCCGGCTCCACCGTGAACCGCTGGTTCCACCGGGGCAGGTACACCTGATCCAGGTAGGCGTTGGCCGCTTCCAGCGTGCCGACGCCGGCCTTGCGCAGCCCCTTCACCAAACGGTCCTGGGCCGTGCCGAAGAAGCGTTCGATCCGCCCTTTAGCGGGGGCCGAATGCGCCGGAATCCACCCGATCCCCAACTCCTTCAGCGCCCGGCCGATCTGGGTCAGCGGCGGCGCCTCCTCCAGGCGCGTGTTGTAGTGCAGGGGCCGGTTCACCTGGAACAGGCCCGCCTTGTCGGTGTAGTATTCCAGCGGCCGCCCGAACCGCTCCAACCACCTCCACAAAAGCCGCATGTTCTCCGCCGTCGTGTCATGCTCCACAAACCGCCCCAGCGCCCGGCTGGTGGCGTCATCGATCATCCCGATCAGGTACAGCTTGGGTCCCCGCCCCTCCAGCCAGTCGTGCTCGGAGGTGTCCCACTGCACCAGCTCCCCAAAGCAGTCCCGCCGCGGCCGCCACACGTGTACCTGGCCGATCCGCGCCCGCTTGGCCCTCCACAACTGGGCTTCCATCATCCACTTCCGCAGCGTCTCCTTGCTCACTTCAAGCGCGTAGTTCTCGCTCAAGTACTCGGCCGCCAGCGTGGGGCCGAAGTCCCGGTACTCGACGCGGATCAGTTCCACCGCCCGTTCCCGCACCTGCTTGGCAATCCGCCGGTTCGACGGCCTCCCCCGCAACCCGTGCACCACCGCCCGGTCCCCTTTCCGCTTCAGCTTCCGCAACAGCTTGCGCACCCACCGTTGGCTCACCCCCATCCGCTCGGCGGCCTGCTTTTGCGTCATCTTCCGGTCTCGCGCCAGCTTCAGCCAGTGCAGCCGGTCCCGTTCCGGTTGGCTCATCTCAATCCGTTCTTCTGCCACCCTCCCATGCTGCGATCGGAGGGGCTGTCAAGAGGAACTTTCTACTTTGCCCACATAGGAACTTCTCACATTGCCGCGACAACCGGGGAGCAGCAGTTGACACCGAGCAGTTCATTATGATACAAGCTAGGTTTTTTGAACGTGCCGATGGCAAGCGTATGCCGTATGAGGTTTTGCTGGGATTCGTCGATTGACTGCGATTGGTGCGTGCCGTCGTTGCATGGCGCCGCGGTGGCGAGGGGCCGGCCGCTACTGGGAGTCTGATGTACAGGGCGTTGTCAACTGGTTGCTGGAAGGAGACGCGAGTTGAAGCTGAAGGATGAGAGTAGGCGGTTTCGAATCCAGGGGGATGGCCGGGAGACTCAGATTGCCGGTCTGAGCGACACGTTCCGGCGCTCGCCGTTCGTCCGAAGTTTCCGGCTGGAGCGAGGGTCCGGCGGGCTGTTCACGATCGATGCGGAGTTGAGTGATTCTCACATTTCGCACCTGATGGGACTGATCGATTACCATGTGGCTTCGGCCCCCGGGGGAACCCTGGCCATTAGATCGCTCGTGAACTTGGAGAGTGGAGTAGACGTGTGGCGGACCTCTGCGGTCATGCAACAGCGAACCGGCGAGGAGAGCCGCATTTCGGAGGCGGTATCTGCCGCAATGGGTTTGTCGATCAGCACCTAGCGCTGGGTCCTGTCCGCCGTGAACCGTGTTTGGGTCGGAAGGCCCCGGCGGGCGGAGCCTGATTCACTGGCGGTGCGCAGAACCACCGCCGAACAAGTGAGACTGCTCTTGATCGCCTCACCGGAGGAGGAGATATCTGTGTCTTCGGCTGTTGCCTTCGCGCGTGCGCATGCGGACCGTTTCTGGCCCAAGCTCCTGGAGCGCTTTCCTGGCGATGGTCTGCGGGCTTCACCGGAGGAAGACGCCGTCAGCGAACTAATACGCAACGAGTATGCTTTCTACGGCGCCGAGATCGAGAGGCCTTGGGCCCAACGGGTGTTTGTCGCGGCTGACGACCCCGAAGCGGGGGGATTTGTGCACCTCCGGCACTGCATCCCGGGGGTGCCCACGGAGACGGAGCTGATGGAGGCCCACCTTACCGTTCCGCGGGTGCTCCGGAACGGCTACCACATCATTGCCCACAAGCGGGTCTATCGGTTGTACGGTATCGGTCCGGCTCGGCGCACTAGCCCTTACATCGTCCCCGCTGAACCATTTGTTGCGCGGTGCGGTCAGGCCGCCCTCCAGATGGTACTAATGAGCCTCATTCCCGGAGGCGCAGTGTGCCTGGGTGGCTTCGACCTGACCCGTATCGCGCGTGGAGCAGATGGCCGGACCTCCCACGCGGGTTTTCGGACTGATGAAATCGCCCTCCAGACAGGGCAGCTCTTGAACGTCTTGGCCTCGGAACACACTGGCGTCAACGGTCTCTTAGAGGTCCTCGATCGAGGCGAGGATGAGCCGGATTCTGGCGCGGCGTCTGATCTATTGGCGGGATGCCTCCTGAGCGGCTGCCCCGTGATCATGTGCGTCGACGCCGCTGAGTTAGTCAAGGTGGTCGGTTCGCAGTTGGACCTGAAAGACTATGAAGACCGGTTGAAGCTTGCAGAAGAGAAGCCCCCACACCAGAGAGGGCACGCCACGGTCCTGGTCGGATGCCAGACATCGAAGGTCGGAGAGAACCGGGAGTTCGTGGTGCACGACAGCTTCACGTGGCCCTACATGAGAATTGTCGGCGGCGATTTGCTCAGACTTGTGCACAAGTGGAACGGCATTATCCTGTGGATCGCTGCTGTGCCCAAAGGGGTGAGGACAAGCGTCTGTAGTATCTATCGACGCCTAACCGGTTACCTCGGAGGCATCACACACTCCTCAGGTCAGCCGGTAAACCTCAGGCCGCGGTTGGTTCCGCGCGCCCGCTTGGTATGCGACTACCTCATGGGTATCGGGTATAAGCCTGACCACGACAGCCGCGATGCGATCATCGCCTTCCTCCGCAGCCTCGAAGTCACGCACCTCTGGTGCTTTGCCGTGTGGGAGCGCTCCGGCAGGCTACCTATCTCTGTCCACCTCTACGACGCCTCGGCCGCCGACATCTCCCTGGTTGGCACCCTCAAGGGGGACGATGTCTTGCGGCTCGGCAGGGAGGACGCCAAGCCCAACGAGTGGCGTTTGGTGAGCCTATGAACGGCCAGCACCCTGATCTTAAGCTGAGCGTCATCAGTTCTGTCTACGTAAGCCCCCGTGGCTCTGGTTCCCGCTCGCCCGCCGCCCATGCGCTGGCTGCCCTACAGGAACTGGTGGACTGGGTGGACTTGTACTGCTTCTTGCCCGGTGACCTGACTGACGCCGATCTAGAGACGGGCTACACCGTTCTCGGGGCGTCCGTCGCTTCGAGCATCGCCCACCTCGACGTTGGCGCCTGGGTTAGCAGGTGGAAGGGCGGGGAGGCAGGCCCGGCGGTTAAGCACTATCTGGCAAACCAGC
>VFZS01000003.1 GCA_016871095.1 Acidobacteriota bacterium | reverse complement strand
GATCTCCGAGCGGGAGCAGGCGGCGCGCACGGCCTGGGCGAGCCGGGCGCGGTGGTCGCCGATGACGGCCTTGGCGACCACTTCCACGCCGAGCTGATTCAGGTGCGCGGCGAGGAACAGCGAGTTAGTGTCCAGACGCGCGGCAGTCAGCAGCTCGCTGCCAACCGCGATGATCTCCGCGTTCATCTGGCACACGTCTGCTGACAAACCGCTCCCTGACGGTCGCGGCTCGGAAGCCGATTCCGAGCCACGCGCGTAAGCAAGTGGTCCGGCTGGCCTGGTAACGGCATCGCGGTCAAAGGACACTAGGGCAGCGGGCGGCCGGCGATGCCCACGTCCACTCGGTATACGCCGGTGTTGGTGGCCACGGCCAGGGCGCGCGTGGGGGTGAAGGCCAGGCCCACCACTTGTGGGCCCGACAGGAACAGCTCCGGCCGCCGCTCCGCGTCCATCCGGATCACGCCCTTGCGCCCGCCCAGCGAGGCGGCCACGTACAGCCGGTCGTCCGCGTCGAAGGCCATGCCCTGCGGACGTCCCAGCCCGCGGTAGTACGGCTCGACCTCGCCGGCCGGCGAAATCCGGTAGATGGAGTCGAAGCTGGAGGTGGTGGGTCCGGTCACGTAGAGGTAGCCTTCCGGGCCGAACGCCAGGTGGTAGGCCGAGATGGAAGGCTCCAGCGTGGCGAAGACATAGATCTGCCGCCCGCGGCTGATCTTGAAAACGGTGCCGCTGCGGTCGCCTACGTACAGGTTGTCCTCGTGGTCGAAGGCCAGGCCCGTGGCGATGCCCATGCCCTCGGCGTACACGGACATGCTGCCGAGCGAGGTGACTTGGTAGACGACGCCTTCGTACCGGCTGGAGACGTACAGCAGGCCCTGGCGGTCGAAAGCCAGCCCGGTGGCGTTCATCACGTCGGCCAGGAACGGCTTGAGGTGGAAACCGGCGTCGATGCGGTACACCGACACCGGGGTCTTCTGCCCTCGCGAGCCGCTCAGCGTGGTGTACACGCAATCGTCGCTGTCCACGGCGGGGTTCGCCACGGGGTGCATGTTCACGGCCATGGGCACACCGATGTCGCAACTGGCGGCCGGGCTGGCCTGGCCGGCGCGCTCGACCACCAGCTCGCCCACCGCCGCCCCTTCGGGCACGCGGGCGATGAGGAGGGAATCCGAACCCACCACCACGTGCGCCTCGACGTCACCCACCGTCACGCGAGGCCGCTGCTCCTTGCCGAAGCCCCAGCCGCGGATCTCCACTTCGCCTCCGGCAATGGCCGCGGGCGGGACAATCTCCGCGATGCGGGGCTTGCCGTTGGAATTCTTGCGAAACGCCATACTTAATAAAGATTGAAGCACCCCGCCGCGAATAACACAAGCGCGCCATAGGCGCCCGCCGCCAGGTCGTCGGCCACGATGCCGATGCCACCGGGCAGTGACTCCAGTTGGCGCGCCGGAGCGGGTTTCCAGATGTCCAGTATGCGGAACAGCAGGAAGGCGGCCAAGTAGCTCTTCCAGTTGAGCGCGGTGGCTCCGGCCAGCGCCAGCCACTGTCCCAGGACTTCGTCGATCACCACAAAGGGCGGATCCTTGCGCTGGAGGCGTTGCGCTTCCCGGTGCGCGGCCCAGACGCCGGGGCCTAGCAGCACAGCGGTCAGCGCGCCGAAATGCCACGGCTGCCACCCGGCGAAGCGCGCCAGCAGCAGGGCGATGAGAACGGCGGCCGCCGAGGCCCAGGTGCCGCGCGCGGCGGGGAAGTAGCCGCAGCCGAACCAGCTCGCCAGCGCGCGCGCCGCGGCCTGCGAGATCCTACCGGGCTGGCGCGCCATCCGTCTCCTCCTCCAGCAGCGTGCCCACCAGGTCGTAGTCGTGGGCGGCGGTCACGCGCAAGGGGCGCATGTCGCCCGGGCGGGGCGGCGCTCCCTCCACGTCGTTGATCAGGCAGACGCCGTCGATCTCGGGCGCCTGCCAGGGCGCGCGCGCCTCCCACAGCAGGTCTGTTTCCCGCGACGGCCCTTCAATCAGCACCGGAACCTCGCGGCCTACCCAGCGGCGGTTGAGCGCCCTTGAGATGCGCCGCTGAAGCCCCATCAGCCGGCGCTCGCGGCTCTGAATGGCGCGTCCGCTCAGCTTGCTTTCCAGGAGGAAGCTGGCGCTGGTTTCCTCGTCGGAGTAGGCGAACACTCCCAAGTGGTCGAAACGGGCCGCCTGGACGAACCGGCGCAGATCCTCGAAGTCCTCGCGGGTCTCGCCGGGAAAGCCCGCCAGCAGGCTGGTGCGGAGCGCGATGCCGGGTACGGCGCGGCGGATCTTCTCGATGAGCCGCAGGTAGATCCTGCCCGAGCCCCCGCGGCGCATGCGGCGCAGCACGCGCGCGCTGGAGTGCTGTAGCGGGAGATCCAGGTAACGAACCAGCGCCGGGTGCGCCGCGAGCGTCTCCAGCAGCCGGGCCGTGATCTTGTTGGGATGCGCGTACAGCGAGCGGATCCAGACCGGGCGCGGCGTTCTCAGGCGCGCCAGCCGGTCCAGCAGCACGGCCAGGCCGTCTTTCAGACCCAGGTCCTCGCCGTACGCCGTCGTGTCCTGCGCTACCAGGTTGATCTCACGAACCCCTTGCGCGAAGAGCTGCTCCGCTTCGGCGATGACGGAATCCAAGGGCCGGCTGCGGAACGCCCCGCGTAACTGCGGGATGATGCAGAAGGCGCAGGAGTGATCGCACCCCTCGGCGATCTTTACGTAGGCATAATGCGGCGGCGTAGCCAGGCGGCGCGGGGTGAGGTGGGTGTAGAGATAGGGACCGCGGGCATCGCTGGAAGCCTCGCCTCCTTCGCAGATCTCGACCACCCGGTCGATGTCGTTGACGCCCACCAGCGCGTCCACTTCCGGCAGCTCTCTCCGGATCTGCTCGCGGAACCGCTCCACCAGGCAGCCCGCCACGACGAGTTTTCGCGCCCGTCCGGAAACCTTGTGCCGCCCCATCTCCAGGATGGCGTCCACGGATTCCTGCTGGGCGGAGCCAATGAAGCCGCAGGTGTTGACCACGATCACATCCGCATCCTCGGGGCGCGGGGTGAGCAGGTGGCCGCGCGCGGCGAGCTGGCCCATCATGACTTCGGTGTCCACCAGGTTCTTGGGACAGCCCAGGCTGACGAATCCGACCTTCAAGGTGCGCCCGCTGACGAGAGGAGGTAGAACTTAAGAATAGCATGGGGTGGCGGCTCGACTGGCACACCGAGAAGGTTTCCGTGAGAACCCTGCTACGCTGGAGGCACCAACAACAGTAGGGAGCAGTGTCGATGCAGGCGGCACAAATGCAGGCGGACGAACAACTGAACTGGCTGGCGCTGCGGATGGTGCCGGGGCTGGGGGCGCGCACCGCGGCGAAACTGCTCGAGCGGTTCCGCTCGCCGTTCGGCATTTTTCGCGCCTCGCGCAGCGAGCTGGAGGCCGCGGGCGCCAGCGGCAGCCTGGCGCAGACCATCACCAGCGGCTGCGCCTTCGAGGACGCCGCCACGCAGTGGCAGAAGATGGGGGCCTGCGGGGCGGTGGCCATCCCTCTGGTGGAGCCACGCTACCCTGCCCGGCTGCGGGAGATCTTCGACCCGCCCATTGTTCTGTTTGCGCGGGGCCGCGTGGAACTGCTGGAGGACCTGATGCTGGCGATCGTCGGAACGCGCCGGCCCTCGCCCTACGGTATCGCCGTCACCGAACGGCTGGCTGCGGATCTGGGCCGGGCCGGTCTGGTCATCGTCAGCGGGATGGCGCGCGGCATCGATACGGCGGCGCACCGTGGCGCGCTAACCGCCGGCGCCGCCACCGTCGCCGTGCTGGGCTGCGGCGCGGATGTGGTCTACCCCACCGAGAACCGCAAGCTGTCCGAGGACATCATCGAGAAGGGCCTGCTCATCTCGGAGTTCCCCATGGGCGCGCCGGCCTATCCGCAGAACTTCCCCATCCGCAACCGCATCATCAGCGGGCTGAGCGCGGGGGTGATGGTGGTCGAGGGCGCGCAGTACAGCGGTTCGGCCATTACGGCGCGGCTGGCGCTCGACCAGGGGCGGGAGGTGTTCGCGATTCCGGGCAACATCACTTCGCGGACGAGTTGGGGCCCCAACCTGCTGATCAAGCAGGGGGCCAAACTGGTGCAGGGTCTTGACGACGTGCTGGAGGAGCTGTCGCCAGAGGACCGGCGGTGGCTGGCGGCGCGGCGGCAGCCGGAGTTGTTCGAGGAAGCGGGGGAGCGGACGGCGCGGCCGGGCCTGCCGGAAGGTCCGGCGGGAGTAGTGAGTGCGCGGATCTTAGACCGGCTTAGGGTCGATTCCGCCCTCCACATCGACCAACTCCTCCTGTCCCTCGAGGAGTTCAGCTCCTCGGAGATCATCGCCGCTCTCTTCGAACTCGAAATGAGCGGCGCCATCCGCCAGCTTGCGGGCAAGAATTTTGTTAAAGTGTGGGAAGAGCCTCTTCTGACGGCTGGCCGCGGGCGCACCTGATCCGCCCGGCATAGCCGGATGGCAGCCTCCCAGCCAGGTTGAACCGAAGCCGCATGTCGAAATCGCTGGTCATCGTCGAATCGCCGGCCAAGGCCCGGACTATCGGCCGCTACCTGGGCAAGCAGTACGTGGTGAAGGCCTCCCTGGGCCACATCAAGGACCTTCCCAAACGCGACCTGGCGGTGGACGTGGAGCAGGGCTTCGAACCTACCTACGCGGTCATCGAGGGCAAGAAGAAGCTGATCCAGGAGCTGCGGCAGGCGGCCAAGAGGTCCGAAGCCGTGTACCTGGCGGCCGACCCGGACCGCGAAGGCGAGGCCATCTGCTTCCACCTCGAGGAAGAGCTGCGGGGCAAGTCCGACGGCGGCCCCCAGGTCTACCGGGTGATGTTCCACGAGATCACCTCGCGGGCCATCCGCAAGGCGTTTGAGCACCCGGCGAAGGTGGACCGGCGGCTGGTGGACGCGCAGCAGGCGCGGCGCATCCTGGACCGCCTGGTGGGCTACAAGATTTCCCCCCTGCTGTGGGAGAAGGTGCGGCGCGGGCTGTCGGCGGGACGTGTGCAGACCGTCGCGGTGCGGCTGATCGTCGAACGCGAGCGCGAGATCCGCGCCTTCCAGAAGCGCGAGTACTGGACTATCCAGGCGCACCTGGCGGCCGCCAAGCCGCCCGTGCTGGCGGCGCAACTGGTCAAGCGCGACGAGGAATCCCTGGAGATCCCGGACCAGGCCGCCGCCGACGGCCTGGTGGCGCAACTGGAAGGCGCCGCTTACGCGGTCCGCTCGGTCAGCACCCGGGAAAAGCGGCGCAATCCCGTGCCGCCCTTCATCACCTCGACCTTGCAGCAAGAGGCGGCGCGCAAGCTGCGCTTCAGCGTCAAGCGCACCATGATGCTGGCCCAGCGGCTGTACGAAGGCATCGCGCTGGGCAAGGAAGGGCCGGTGGGTCTGATCAGCTACATGCGCACCGACTCGGTGCGCGTGTCCGAGGAGGCGTTGCGCGAGGCCCGCGACTTCATCGCCGAGCGCTACGGCGCGCCATACCTGCCCGAGACGCCCAACTTCTACCGCAACCAGAGGGACGCCCAGGACGCGCACGAGGCCATCCGCCCCACCTCGGTGTTTCACACACCGGAATCCGTCGCCCGCCACCTGGGCGAGGATGAGCTGCGGCTCTACCAGCTCATCTGGAAGCGATTCGTGGCTTCGCAGATGATGCCCGCACTCTTCGACCAAACCACCATCGAAGTCTCGGCCGCGGGCAAGGACGGCTGCCACTACCTCTTCCGCGCCACCGGCTCGACGCCGCGCTTCGACGGTTTCCTGGCGGTCTACGAGGAGGGCAAGGATCAGAAGGACGAGGAGGACGAAGAGCTTAAGCACAAGCTGCCCGCGGTGATGGAGGGCCAGCGGCTGAAGCTGCGCTCGCTCCATCCGGAACAGCACTTCACCGAGCCGCCGCCGCGCTACACCGAGGCCTCGCTGGTCAAGAAGCTGGAGTCCGACGGGGTGGGCCGTCCTTCCACTTACGCCTCCATCCTCTCGACGGTCCAGGAGCGCGGCTACGTGAAGAAGGAGGGCGGGCGGCTCAATCCCACCGAGCTGGGCATGGTGGTCACCGATCTGCTCATCGAGAGCTTCGACGACATCTTCGACGTACGCTACACGGCCCGCATGGAAGAAGAGCTGGACGAGATCGAAGAGGGCAAGCTGGACTGGCGCTCCGCCCTGGCGGACTTCTACAAGGATTTCGCCAAGGACCTCCGCCGGGCCGAGAAGCACATGACCGACATCAAGCGGCTGGAGAAACCCACCGAGCTGGTGTGCGATAAGTGCGGGCAGCCCATGGTGATCCGTTGGGGCCGTCATGGCAGTTTCATCGGGTGCAGCGGATACCCCGATTGCACCAACACGCGGGAGCTGGCGGTGGACTTGCCGGACGTGGACAACGCGGACCTGACCGAGCAGGAGGACGCCGACTACTGCGAGAACTGCGGGCGGACCATGGTGCTCAAGCGGGGGCGCTTCGGCACGTTCCAGGCCTGCTCGGGCTACCCTGACTGCAAGACCACCAGGCGCATCGGCAGCGAGGAGAAGAAGCCCGACGTGCCGCTGGAAGAGAACTGCCCGCAGTGCGGCAGCCAACTGGTGCTCAAGCACGGGCGCTATGGGGAGTTCACCGCGTGCAGCAACTACCCCACCTGCAAGTACGTCAAGCAGAAGACCATCGGAGTGGCCTGCCCCACCTGCGGGCAAGGGGAGATTATCGAGCGCCGCTCACGCCGGGGCCGCACCTTCTACGGGTGCAACCGCTATCCGGAGTGTGAGTTCGTGGCCTGGGCCAAGCCGCTGGCGGCGAAGTGCCCGCAGTGCGGCAGTCCCTACCTGGTGGAACGGCGGGGGAAAGCGGGCGCCGCCGTGCAGTGCCCCGACCGCAAGTGCAAGTACCGGCGCGAGCTGGCGCCGGTGGGCGCCTGAGGCGTCCGGCTACTCCGTGCCAGCCTCCGCACCGGACAGTTCCAGCGCCGCCCGCCGCGCCCTCCGGATGGCGGTCACCTGATAGGCCGGTCCCAGGGCGTACGCCATGGCGGACACGCACCAGATCAGCGCCACCAGCACCCGCGCCTGCCACGGCAGGTATCCGTGGGTGATGGCCCACACGCCCAGGTAACCGCACACCGTGGCGAAGATGCCGAGGCTGTAAGAACCCCAGCACCGCGCGATCAGCCCGCCGTGCATGTTCAGGGAGGAGCGCCGCAGCAGCAGGGCCACGTACAGGGACAGCGCCGACAGCGGCGCGGCCACCAGGCTGAGGATCTTGAAGGGGGCCAGCGTGTTCACCGGACCCGCGAGCCAGGAGGCGGCGTCGCGCAACTCGAGCAGCGGGAACAGGGCGGCGCCGCCCACTACGGTCCACTCCAGCGGGCCCGGCTCGGCTCTCAGACGGTGACGCCGGTAAGCGTGTATGACCACCAGCAGCCCGCAGCACAGCACCGCCATGGCCACTTGGCCGCCCGCCGTCAGTCCCAGCCGCGGGAAGGAAAGCACGGCTTGCGGATCCCAGGTGCTGAGCCAGAGCCGGTGGGCCAGCAGGCCGGGTTCGGAAGTCAGCCACTGCGATGCCAGCAGGCCGGCCAGACGGCTGGCCGCCGCCAGGCTGGCCAGCAGCCACGCCGGGCGCAACGGGTCCCCGGCCGCGAAGTACGACCACGCGGTCAAGCCGAGCGTCAGTTCCAAGGCGGCCAAACCGGTCAGAAAGACCGGACCCGGGTAGAGGACGTAGAGCCGTATCCAGGCGGGCTCACCAGTGAGGAGCCAGATCAGCCCCACCGCCAGCCCGGCCGCAAGCTGGACCCCGCCAGCCAGCAGTATCCACCCCGCCAGCCGGGGCTCGGCATCGAGATAACCTCTCAGGCGCACGTCGCCGTTCCAGCCTTGTCCCTCATCCGGTAGCCGGGCCCAGCCGCGCCAGCACCGCGTCGGTGATACGAGCCGCCGTGCGACGCCCAAGGAACGTGCTCAGCAGGCTGGCCTCTCCAGCCAGATCCCACCACAGATGGTGAGCCTCGCCGCCCGGAATGGGGGCCATCTGCCGGCCGTGCGCGCCAAAGTAGGCTTCCAGCTCGGTGGCCAGCCAGCGCGATAGGCGCCCGCGCTCCCGCACCCTCTCGGGAGCCGCGGCTGCGGCACGGGTAGCGGTCAGATCCGGGTGAGCAGCCCGTCCAAGTCCGGCGACTCCTGGGGCCGGGCCAGAGTCTCCAACTCCACCAGCCGGCTCCACTCCTCGCGCAGGCGCTCCAGCTCCGGCTGGAGGCCGGAAGGCGCCTCCATGGCGGGAGTCTCTCCCAGGGCGAGGTCGAGCAGCTCGGCGTCGGAGGGGCGCCCCCACAGCCGCCTTCGCATCCAGCTAAACATGGTGTTCCTCCGCGCCGGGCAAGCTCCGGCATTTCTGGAACGCGCGACTCAGCAAGGCGCCCACGGTGCCGCTGCGGATGTTGAGCACCTCCGCTATCTCAGCATAGCTCAAACCCTCGGCCCGCAATCGCACGCATTCCAGTTCACGTGGGGCCAGGCGTCCGAGCGCCTGCCGCGCCAGCTCACGCTTCTGGTAGAGGCTCTCCGGATTGGGGCCGCGGTGCAGGACGCAGCTTTCGGAATCCAGAGCCACTTCCCGGGCGGCCGGACCGGCCCGTTGCCGCGCGAAGTGGCAGTTGCGGGTGACCCGGTACAACCAGGCCGCGAGATTGCGGAGTTGCTCCCCGGCGCTGAGCACCCGGAAGTAGCGCAGGAAGCACTCCTGGAGAAGATCCTCGGCCAGCGAGGTTTCCCCGGTGAGCAAGCAGGCGTAGCGGAGCAGACCTGGAGCGTGGGCGCTATACGCCTCCACGAGCTGCCGCTCGATCTCCAGGCCGTGCCCATCCCCGGCTGAAGCCGCGACAACTGCTTCGCACGAGCCGTTGCCGGAGGCCGCGGAGGGCTTGGGAGGCTCCGAAGGCTCCATGGTCTTGGCGCGGGAGGGTGAAATCACCCACCAGGGCAGTAAAGAAAACCCGCGCTTCCGCGCTCTTTAGTATAAGAGCATCTAATACTGCAATCAGTAGAAATCTTCATCCAGAACCCACAACGGAGGGTTTCGCCGATGACAGCACGCTCAGACCGCAGACAGGCTCAGCGCGGCGCCCAAGTCGTCGAGCTGGGGCTGACCATCCTCCCCCTATTGGCGATCATGTTCCTGCTCATCGACTTGTGCCTGGTCATCTTCCTGAAGGCGACCTTCCAGAGTGCCGTGCGAGAGGGAGTGCGCTATGCCATCACCGGCCAGACCGAGACCGGGCTGGGGCACGATGCCTCCATCCGTTCGGTGGTCCGCTACCACGCCCTGAATTTCATCCCGGAGGCGGATGCGGCGTCCAGGATCAGAATCCGCTATTTCCGGCCGGACACCCTGGTCGAGACCACCAGCAACGCCGGGGGCAACATTGTCGAGATCTCCATCCAGGGCTTCCCCTGGCGGCCCTTCGCCGGGCTGTGGAAGAGCGGCGACGCAGTCACCATCGCGGCGCGGTCCTCGGACCTCATGGAGCCATGTCCTCCCGCGGGTTGCCCGGCGCGGTAGAGAGGGAGCTTATGCGTAGGGAAAAGCGCGCTCGATGCGGTGGCAGCACCATAGTGGAGTTTGCCTTCTCGATGTTGCTGCTCATCCCGCTGACTGTCGGAGTGTATGTGCTGGGCTTCAGTCTGACCAGGGGCATCCAGGTGGTCCAGGTGGGGCGGGACGCCGGGCATATGTTCGCCCGGGGAGTGGACTTCGCGGTGACGGCCAACCAGGACATCCTGGTGCGGCTGGCCGGCGGGCTTGGAATGACCCGCGACGGCGGCGAGGGAACGGTCATCTTCTCGAAGGTGTACTTCATCGGGCACGATCAGTGCGCCGCCGCGGGATTGAGTGACGACCAGTGCACTAACATCAACTGGCCGGTGTTCACCAAGCGGATCGTGGTGGGAAATCGCACCCTGGCGGTCAGCGCCCATGGCACGCCCGCCAGCGTCCAATCCGACGGAACCGTGAACAACTACCTCCGGGACACCACCGCGCGGGCCAACGGCTTCATCGCGCTGATGCCTAGCATGGGGCCGGGCATGGATGCCTACATGGTGGAAGTGTACTTCCGCTCCACCGGGCTGAGCCTGGACGGCGGCGGAACCACCGGCGTTTACAGCCGGTCGATTTTCTAGGAGGCCAGGCGAGGTCGCTATGAGGACTCGAAGCAAGTGCCCGCGCTGGGCTGAGCGGGGGGTGATCTTCGTCCTGCTCACGGTCAGCCTGATCATGATTCTGCCGCTGGTGGGGTTGGCCTTCGACTGCGGCATGCTCTACATGATCCGGACCAAGCTGTCGGCGGCCGTGGACGCCGCCGTGCTGGCGGGCGCCCGCTCGCTGGACCGCGGCATGGACCTGAGCTCGCAGGTGGCCAGCGCCGGCGCCACCGCCACGGAGTATTTCCATGCCAATTTCCCGAGCGGCGTTCTAGCCACCGCCAACACCCAATTGAGCGTCCAGGTGACCGAAACAGGCAACCGGACGCGCCGGGTGACTATGGTGGCGAGTACCGACTCGCCGCTGTATTTCCTGCGCATCCTGCGCCATGACTGGGCCCAGGTCAGGGTCTCGGCGCAGGCCTCGCGGCGCGACGTGAACCTGATCCTGCTGATGGACCGCTCCGGGTCGATCCTCAGCGCGGGCGCCGATGACGAGGTGCGGGCTGCCGCCCACCTGTTCGTGGACAAGTTCTCGGAGGGCCGCGACCGGGTGGGGATGGTCAGTTTCAGCGGCCCGTACCACGTGAGCTTCCCCTATGGCTTTGATTTCAAGTCGCGCTCGCCCCAGAACATTCACGGCGCCATCGATGCCATGGTTTTCGCCGGGAATACCGGCACCGCCCAGGCCCTCTGGCAGGGCTATCAGCAATTGGTGAGCATCAATGAGGTGGGCGCTCTCAACGTCATAGTGTTCTTCACGGATGGCCGTCCCACCGCGCTGACAGCGAACTTCCCGGTCAAGACCGTTTCCGATCAGCGGTATGGCGACGGTAACAGCCCTTATTCCAGCACCTCTACCACGTATACGATGCCCGCCAGCAGTTGCAGTTCGTCGACTGCCAAGCTCGGTTTCATATCCGCGCCCATCAACACCTACAGCACGCGCGGAACCACCTGGGGCGCTATGCTGACGCAGGCTGCCTCCCCGACGCACAACGAGTGGACGGTGGCGCCAAACTGCTCCAACTGCGCCTTCGCTCCCGGCACAACCCAGTCATATCGCACTCGAATGCGGCGCGACATCGCCTACATCCCGGACACCGATCCAAACGGGAACTCGATGTTGGGTTATATGCCGCTAAGCTCATCCAACGGGGGGAGGTTCCCCACCGGCCATCCCTACGCCGGGCGCATCCGCCCGGATGGCCCACTGGGCGTTCGTTATGCGGCCAACAACCTGGCGGACAACATCGCCACCCGCATTCGCAACGACAATGGCCTGAGGCCCTTGATCTACGCCATCGGTCTGGGCGGGACTTCGGCGGAGACAATCGATCACACGCTGCTACGGCGTATCGCCAACGATCCCGCCAGCCCCATCCACGACCCCAGCCAGCCCGTGGGAATGTATGTCTATTCGCCCACCACGCAGCAGTTGGGGGACGCCTTCCTGAAGATCGCCTCCGAGATCCTGCGACTAACCCAGTAGCTGGACACCCCGTCCTTTCTCAGGGCTTTCATGCTCGCGAGTGCGTCCCCGACGCATAGCCCGTACTACCCCTGCCGGTAGAGGAAATAACGAGGAGTTGACTGGGATTTCATCCTACAGCCACGCATCGCCCCCGCCGATTTGGTAAGATGTTAGAAGTCCGGCTGGAGGGAGGGTAGCGGAATGCCTACGAAGCGAACCACGAAGAAGGAGAATCCCGGTCCGGGCACGGGCGCCGCGCCCGCGCTGAAGCGCAAGCGAGCTCCCAAGGCGGCCGCTGTCGCCGCCTCACTGGACGCCGTGCCACGGGCGCTGGCGGCGCTCTCGGAGGAGTTCACCGCGAGCGAGCGTGAGGCCATCGAGCGCCTGGCGTATTCGTACTGGCAGGAGCGCGGCTGTCATGGCGGCTCCGCCGAGGAAGACTGGCTGCGCGCCGAGGCGGAAATCCTCCGCCTCCGCGCCCAGGCTGGATAGACAGCCGGGTAAACGGTCGGCGGGCCTACTTGTACTTGCGCAGCACGGCCAGAACTCGTCCCTGAATCTGCACTTCGGCCAGAGGCACGCGCAGGGGGGGCATCTGGGCATTGGCCGGTTGCAGCCGCGCCATGTCCCCCGGTTCTCGATAGAACCGCTTCAAGGTTGTCTCAGAGCCGCGCACCAGGGCCACCACCAGCTCTCCGTCGCGCACTTCCGGCGCGCTCTGGACCAGCACCAGATCGCCGCTCAGGATGTGCTCGTCGATCATCGAATCCCCGCGCACTTCCAGCGCGAACAGGTTCTCCTGACCGGCGAAGCTGCCCAGGTCCAGCCGCTCACGGCCGGCCACCGCTTCCACCGGGACGCCCGCGGCGATGCGGCCCATCAGCGGAATCTCCAGGGCCGCGGCGGCGGGGCGGTGTTTGCGCTGCTCCTGGACGTACTTCGGCGTGACCTCCAGAGAGCGGCTCTGGTTGAAGCCGCGCCGCAGGTAGTGCTTCCTTTCCAGCGCCGAGATGTGCTTGTGCACGGTGGCCAGCGAGCCCAGTCCCAATCCGCGGGCGATCTCCTCGTAGCTGGGGCAATAGCCGTGGTCGGCCACGAAGGCGGCGATCAGGTCCAGAACCTCTTTCTGCCGGCGGGTGAGTGCCATACCTCGATTGTGGGCGAAGAAAAAGGGAAAGTCAAGGCCTACACCACCAGCGGCTCGACGCCGTGCAGCCGGCAGTAAGCGGCCAGCTCCTTCTTGTAGTCGCCGTAGAAGAAGATCTGATGGAAGCCCGGGTAGGCCAGCAGGTCCCGGACTCCGTCCAGCTCGACCATCACCGACACCACGCAGCCGCCCGCCGGGGGCACTGCCACGTTGGCCACCACCTTGCCCGCCGAGATGACCATGCGCGGGCGCGGCAGTTTCCCGCCGAACTCGACGTCGGCCACCGTCACCCGCTGGCCCACCCGCCACTGCGGCACCGGCACGGCGTCGCGCATGCCGTGGTGGTGCGAAAGGTAGTAAGGCTCGGGGGGCTTCGAGAAACCCGCCAGCCGGGTCGGGCAAGTGCAGTGCGCGCCGATCAGGCACTCCTTGACGGTCTCGGGCACGGGGTCCTGCTCGAAGCCCGGGCGGTCGAAGAGCAGTTGCACCAGTGCATGCGTGACGCATGCACCCAGGTCCGCCTCGCAGGCCGCTGGAATGCCGTGGTCCAGCATGGCGGACCAGGCGATGCAGGGCAGGCTGACCGGGGTCTTTCCCAGCGCGCCCAGGCAGTCCATGGTGATGCCGTCGGCCTGCTCGCGCTCCAGGAAGTTCCGCGCCACCACGTAGCTCTTGATCCCGTTCAGCACATCCTGCTCGGTGGCGCCCACCACCTTGGTGGCGCCCTGGATGAGCTGCTGGCCGAGCTGCTTGACCTCCTCGCTGACCGGCGTGCGGTTGTACTCCGCGAGGAACTCGCTCGCAGGCACATACCGCAGCTTCGTGCCGAAGGGCTTCAGCTCGACGTCCTTGCGCTCCTTGCCCTGTAGCACCACGAAGCGCATCTCGCGCAGCTTGGCGCCGGCCTTGAGCATCTTCAGGCCGTAGGCGGCCTGGCGGAAATCGTCGGTCGAGGCGATGAAAACGCCTTCGCGCGCGGCCAGCGTCTCGGTGTTGGTGGTGAAAGCCGCGCCGATGGGGGCGAAGATCACCGTGGGGATCCTGCTGTCGGCGGCCTTGACGGCGGCGGGCCAGGCGTGCTGCTGGCGGTCGAGCAGCAGCAGAAAGAGGCCGTCGGCCTTTTCAGCGGCGGCCTGGGCGATCCACTCGTCGGCCTCGGCGAGGCTGTAGATGGGCGCGGGACGCAGGTCGAGCTTCACCCCCAGGCGCTTGGCCGCGGCCAGGGTTTCGGCAGTGTATTTCTTGCGGGCGGCCTCGCCGTCGTAGATGGCGCCGGGCCACAGCATGCCGTAGTCCTCCTTGCGCCGCACGAAGGCGGCCTTGACGGAGGGCACGTAGCGGGACGCCGGGCCGGCCGGCGCGATGCGCCGCGCCGTTCCGGTGGCCTGCTGGGCGAACAAGGCGCGGCTGAAAGCGGCGCCGCTCGCCGTGATGAGGAAGCGGCGGCGCGAAGCGGAAACCACCTCGAAGGGTGACATGGCTACTCCTTGCCAGCCAACTGGCTGTGCTTTCTTCCGAACATGTAGTATACGCCCAGGCCGATCAGCAGCCAGACCGCGAAGCGCACCCAGGTCTGAAGCGGCAGGCTGAGCATCAGGATCAGGCAGAACAGAATCGACAGCGCCGGAAGCCAGGGTGAGGCGGGCACCCGAAAACCGCGCGGGCGCTC
This sequence comes from Acidobacteriota bacterium, assembly GCA_016871095.1. GTDB lineage: Bacteria > Acidobacteriota > Terriglobia > Bryobacterales > Bryobacteraceae > VFZS01. Next base: position 15,718 of record VFZS01000003.1, on the reverse strand, counting down.
CGGCTGCGTGCGGCGCAGGACGATGACCGCCGCCGATACGCCGATGAAGGCGAACAGGGTGCCGATGTTGGACAGGTCGGCGAAAGCGCCGATGTCCCAGATCCCGGCCGGCAGGCCCACCAGCAGGCCAGCCACCCAGGTGGAGATGTGCGGCGTGCGGTGGCGCGCATGCACCTTCGCGAAGGCCGCCGGCAGCAGCCCGTCGCGCGACATGGCAAACCACACACGCGCCTGTCCGTACTGGAAGACCAGCAGCGAGGAAACCATGCCCACCAGCGCGCCCACACCCACGAAGCGGCGAATCGAGTCGTAGCCCAGCGCCTTGAGAGCGTTGGCCACCGGCGCCGCGTTGCCCAGGGTCTTCCAGTCCGCGATGCCGGTCAGCACCACCGCGACGGATACGTACAGGACGGTGCAGACCACCAGGCTGGCCACGATGCCGATGGGCAGGTCCCGCTGCGGGTGGCGGCACTCCTCGGCCGCCGTCGAGACCGAGTCGAAGCCGATGTAGGTGAAGAACACGATGGCCGCACCGGTCAGCACGCCGGGGAACCCGTTGGGCATGAAGGGCTGCCAGTTCTCTGCCTGCACCGCGCGCGCCGCGCCGAAAACGAAGATCAGGATGGCGGCCACCTTCACCACCACCATTACGTTGTTGGTCCCCGAGCTCTCGCGCACTCCGCGCACCAGGATCCAGGTGAGCAACAGCAGCACGATCAGGGCCGGCAGGTTGTACCAGTTGCCGGTGAACTGCCCGCCGGCGATGATCGGCCCGGAAAGCCGCGGCGGCAGGTGGAACCCGAACACGCTCTCCAGCAGGTCGTTGAGGTAGGCCGAGAAACCTACCGCCACGGCCATGTTCGAGACCGCGTACTCCAGGATCAGGTTCCAGCCGATGATCCAGGCGCAGATCTCCCCCAGCGTGGCGTAGGTGTAGGTGTAGGCGCTGCCCGCCACCGGGATCATCGAGGACAACTCGGCGTAGCACAGCGCGGCGAAGCCGCAGGCGATGGCGGTCAGCACGAAGGATAGGGCAATCCCCGGCCCAGCTCCGGGACGCCCGATGGTGGAGAGCGCCCCGGGGCCGTGCAGGATCAGGTCCAGCACCGGGGCGTGAAGAAGCGAACGGAAACTAAGCGTCTCCCCGGCCGCCGCCGTGCCGATCACGGTGAAGATGCCCGAGCCGATAACCGCGCCGACGCCCAGGGCCGTGAGACTCCACGGCCCCAGCGTCTTGCGCAGGCGTTTGCCGGGTTCGTCGGCGGCCGCCAGGAGCGCGTCGATGCTCTTGGTGCGCAGCAGTTGGCCCACGGGTGCGCCGGGCGGTTAGCGTTTGCGCTGGCCCTTGACCATCTTCTTGACCTTGCGCTTCTGTGAACCCCGTGCCACGCCGGAGGCGCGCTTCTGCTTGGGCGGGGCCTTCTTGCGGGCCGCCCGCTTGATCTTCTTGCGTTCCTGCTTGTCGGTGATGTTCTTGGTATTCATTCCGGTGTTTTCAACGATGCGTAGCGTTCGATAAGTTTGACCAAACCGTGCTTGTGAAAGCTCACCGTGAGCTTCGTGGCGTCGCCTTCGCCTTCGCGCCGGACGATGGTCCCGCGCCCGTAGCGCGGATGCACGACCTCGGCGCCGAGGACCAGCCCTTTGCCCGGCTTGCGCGGCATCGCCACCACCTTGGGCTGGCCCGCCGCGGCCGCCACCTGGGACGGGGCTTTCAGCCCGCGCGCGGCGAAGAACTCCGCGATGTTCTCCAGAGAATTATACGTCTTGCCGGGGAGGACGCTCTTGCGGACGCTCTCGCGCACCTGGTGCTGCTCGGCGAACAGGTCCACCTGGACGGTGGAGGGCCGCTCGCCCAGCGGCTCGGTCACGGCCGCGGGCAGCTCCCGGAGGAACTGCGACGGATTGCTGGGCTCCCAGTCGTCGCCGGCCCAGCGGCGGCGGACGCGGGCCCAGCTCAGGAAGAGCCGCTGGCGCGCGCGGGTCATGCCGACGTAGCACAGCCGGCGCTCCTCCTCCAGGGCCTCGGGCCGCTCCATCGAGCGCGAGTGCGGAAACAGGCCCTGCTCCAGGCCGGCGATGAAGACGATGGGGAACTCCAGGCCCTTGGCGTTGTGGAGCGTCAGCAGTGAGACCTGGGCGCGCTCGTCCAGCGAATCGGCCTCCGAGACCAGCGCGGCGTGGTCCAGGAACTCGGGAATGCCCTCTTCGCGCTCGGTTGCTTCCGCCGCCGCGTTGAGCAGCTCCTTGAGGTTCTCCAGGCGCGCTTCCGCCTCGGGCGAATCGTCCCGCTCGAGCATGCCCCAGTAGCCGCTGCGCTTGAGGACTTGGTGGAGCAGCTCGTCGAGAGGCTCGGAGGCGGCCGCGCCGCGGAGGTCCTGGATGAGCTTGCGGAAGGCCTCCAGGGCGGCCTGGGCGCGCGGGGGGAAGCGCTGCTCGGCGAGCATCCGGGCCAGTGCGGAGTCCAGGTCCAGGTTGTGGTCCAGCGCGTAGCTTTCCAGTTGCTCGAGGGTGGTCTTGCCGATGCCCCGCGCCGGGGTGTTGACGATGCGCAGCAGCGAGACCGAGTCCTGGGGCGAGTGGATGAGCTTCAGGTAGGCCAGCGCGTTCTTGATCTCGGCGCGCTGGTAGAAGCTGAAGCCGCCCACCACGTGGTAGGGCCGGCCGGAGCGCCGCAGGGCCTCTTCGATCTGCCGGGATTGGGCGTTGGTGCGGTAGAGCACCGCCACCCGGTCGGATGGCTGCTGGACGAGCCGGTCGATGCGCTCGGCGATGAAGAGGGCCTCGTCCTCGGCGTCGCGGGCCTCGTAGATGCCGATGCGCTCGCCCTCCGGCGCGGCGGTCCACAGCCACTTGCCCAGCCGCTGGCGGTTGTTGGCCACCAACTGGCTGGCGCACTCCAGGATGTTCTTGGTCGAGCGGTAGTTCTCCTCCAGGCGGATGGTAAGGGCATCGGGGAAGTCGCGCTCGAAGTCCAGGATGTTCCGGATGTCGGCGCCGCGCCAGCCGTAGATGGACTGGTCCTCGTCGCCCACCACGCACAGGTTGCGGTGGGTGTCCGTCAGCAGGCGCACCAGCTCGTACTGGCTGCGGTTGGTGTCCTGGTACTCGTCGATGAGCAGTTGGACGATGCGCCGGTTGTAGGCCGCGCGGGCGGCCTCGTCGTGGCGGAGAAGCCGCACGGTCTCCAGCAGCAGGTCATCGAAATCCAGCGCGTTGGACTGGCGCAGCAGGGCCTCGTAAAGCTCGAAGACCTCGGCCAGCTTGCGGGTTTTTTCGTCCCGTGAGGCGGCCAGGTCCCTGGGGGACTCCTGGTGGTTCTTGGCGTGGCTCAGGCGGGACTGAACGCCGCGGTAAGTCATGAACCGCTTCTCTTCCAGTCCCAGGCGGCGGCAGGCGGCCTTGACCACGGCCAGTTGCTCGCCCTCGTCGTAGATGGTGAAGTTGCGGGTGAAGCCCGGACGCAACTCGGCCAGCCGCTGGCCGTCCCGGCGGAGCAGGCGCACGCAGAAGGAGTGGAAGGTCGAGACGGTCAGCCCGGCCGGGGGTGGGGAGTCGCCCAGCAGGTGGTGCACGCGCTCCCGCATCTCATCGGCGGCCTTGTTGGTGAAAGTGACCGCCGCGATGGCCGCGGGGTGAACCCGGTGGTGGCGGATCAGGTGGGCGATGCGGTGTGTGATGACCCGGGTCTTGCCGCTGCCCGCCCCTGCCAGAATCAGCAAGGGCCCATCAACGTGCGTAACCGCTTGACGTTGCTGGGGATTCAGGCCTGCCAGGAAGTCCATGAAAAACCGGAGCTAAGGGTAGATTCTAGCACGGCGCCGCGCCCCAGCCCGAGACCAGCGTCCCACCCTTCTGACTTCTGACTCCTGCCCCCGGGCTCCTATCCCACCTTGGCTAGCGCCCCGCAGTGCCTGTAACCTATTGTATTGCCGGTTCGCCATTCTGGATGAGGGACGCCGAGGCCCTTGCGGATGCCGGCTAAGGCCGTAGCATGCTGGTTGACTTCGAGCTCATCAATCTTGCTCGCGAGGGTGATGATGCTGCTTTCGGCGAGGTGGTACGGGTCTACCGCAAGCGGATCTTCGGAACGATCGCCCGGTTGATCGGGCGCCCGGAAGATGTTGAGGATGTGGGACAGGAGGTGTTCTTAAGGCTGTACTTCTCGCTGGATCAGTTGCGGAGCCCGGCGATGTTTGAACCGTGGCTATACCGGCTCACGGTGAACGCGGCTTATGACTATCTGAGGAGGCAGCGTCGGCGGCCTGAAGCGCGAATGGCGGACCTCAGCGAGCAGCAGGTGCAGATGGCGGACGCGAGAGCCAGCAGACAGGAGGCGCGAAGCGAGCAGGACAAGCGGAGGTTGCGGGACATGGTGGCGGGCCTGCTGGGGACGCTCTCGGAGCAGGACCGTATCCTGCTGACGCTGAAGGAGATTGAAGGTCTTTCGTTGAAGGAGATTGAAAAGATCTACCGGGTGAACGAGAATGCTCTAAAGGTGCGGCTCTTCCGCGCCAGGCAAAGGGTATTGAAGGCATACGCCGGATTGGCCCCCGCAGGCGGGCCGGCCCAGGCGTAGAATCGAGTGGGGGTTAGATGTTGAGGCCAGAACCGGAGGCGCCGAACGGGCGGCTCGAGACGGAGTTGTCCCGGTTGTTCGTTAACTACAGGGAGGCTTTGCCGGATCCGGAGCCCACACCGGGCTTTATGCCCGGTTTGTGGCGTCGCATCGATTCGCGCCGGTCCTCGACGGGGGATCTGCGCCGCCTGGCCCAGGGCTTCGTGACCGCGGCCGCGCTACTCTCACTGCTCATCGGGATTTTCCTGACGCTGCCGCAGGGGCGCGTCTCCGCTTTCTACAGCAACACTTACCTGGAGATCCTGGCGGCGGACGCGGACCAGAGCCAGGGCGTGCCAGTCGATCTCGAGATGGTGCCCGTCGAGGCCATTTCCTACGAGAGAGCGCAATGAGAACCTTCCGGCTGCCGGTGTTCGTCTACCTGACACTGGTATTCCTGAGCGGAGCCTTGGTAGGCGCGCTGGCGCACCGCTTCTACACGGTGCAGGCGGTGAAGGCGCGCCCGGCCCCGCCCAGCTCGGAACAGATGCGGCGGCAGTACGTCGAGGATTTGCAGACCCGGCTGAAGCTGAGCGACGTTCAGCTAGGCCAGCTTGAGGAGATCCTCGAGGCTACCGGCAAGCGCTATCACGAGCTGCGCAAGAAGTGGGGACCGGAAACCCGGGCCATCCAGGAAGAGCAGACCGAGAGAGTTCGAGCCCTCCTGAACGAAGCACAGCGCGCTGAGTACGAGAAGATGCGCCAGGAACGGGATCAGCGCCGCCGCCGGGGCGGGCCGGAACGAGGGTTTGGCCCCAAGCCTGGACCCGGACCTGGACCCAAGCCGGGTCCGCCGCGCTAGTCCCGTGACCGCCGGCTGAAGTTCGCGCCCGTTTCGGCGTATGCCCGTGTGGGTTGACTGCCTAAGCGCTCGGGGAGTCGCCGAATCAGGCGGGCACCGGACTAGGCCGGTGTAGCCGCGGCCGGGCTCGGCGCCTTGCCCCGGCCGTATTTCCGCTGGAAGCGGTCGATGCGGCCTTCGCTGTCCACCAGCTTCTGCCGTCCGGTGAAGAAGGGATGGCACCGGGAACAGATCTCCACGCGGATGTCGCCCTTGTGAGTGGAGCGGGTGCGGAAGCTGTGCCCGCAGGCGCAGGTGATGTTTACTTCGTTGTACGCGGGGTGAATCCCGGCCTTCATGAGACGCAATCAGCCTTTCTCGGGTCTAGACCGTCAGTATAGCAGAGCCGGGGCGGCGCCCGCCGGGCGGTCCAAATGAAGACCCCCGCGCCGCGGGTGAGACGGCGCGGGGGTCGGTAGCCGTGGGGTGAGCCTGCGGCTCATCCGCACCCAGTGAGGCGGCCGGTCCGCCGGAACGGTGGCCTCGACACTGACACGAAGCCGGCTACGTTAGAGCAGTCGCTTCAGGAGTCAACCACCTCACGGGTCATAGTACTGCCAGATAACATTTGCTGGACCACCTCCTTTCTCAGTGCTGACCCCATGGTAAGCCCATTGGCCGTGCTTGTCAATGGCGCGATGGGGCGGATCAAAGCCGGCTGAAAATGTTCCCGCGGCTCCTCAGGGCAAGGCAGCCAGTTCTTCGTGGGGGTGCGCGCCGACCGCCGGGCCAGCTCCTCGGACGCCGTAAACGCCGGCCTGTCCAGCGCCCTGCGGCGGCACGGGCCGCTGCTGCCATCGGATCCTGCGGCCAGCAGCCCGGGCCGCCGGGTTCAACCGCCGGACGCGGAAGACCGCACGTCCGGTGGTGCGGAAGAGTGGCCGGGCGCGATCCCGGCCGCCCCGTCCGATCGCGGGGCGTGGCGCCACAGCCGCTCCAGATCGTAGAAGGAGCGCGCGGCGGGCGAGAAGATGTGCATGATGAATTCGCCGTAGTCGGCCAGGACCCACTCGGCGTGCTCGTAGCCCTCCACGCCCAGCGGATAGCGGCCGCGGCGCTTCAGTTGCATCTCGACCTCGTCCGCGATGGCCTGGATCTGGCGGTTGCTGGCGCCCGAGCAGATCACGAAATGGTCGGTGAAGCCGGAAACCTCGCGCAGATCGAGCACCACCAGGTCAAGGGCTTTCTTGGATTCGGCGGCCTGGGCCGCGATCTGCCAGGCGGGGGTGGCGGGATCCTGGGGTTGGTCCTTCTTCCTGGGCACTAAGCTCCTCGCCCCCATCGTACTACAATCGAGGAGATGATCCTGCTCGCGCTCGTGGCGGTGCTGGCCGGTGGTCTGCTGGCCCAGACTCCGCCGCCCACCCCGGCGGAGATGCTGCGCGGGCGGGAGGACGCGGCGCGGGTGGGGGCGCTGGTGGAGGCGGGAGCGCTGCCGCGGGCCAGCCTCGAGCAGGCGCGGCGGGAGCGCGAAGACGCCGAGGACCTGCGCGTCCTGGAGCGCACGCTCTACGGCGACCTGCCAATCGAGGAACTGACCGAACAGCAGGCCGAGGAGATGCTGGCGGCGGCCACGCGCCGGGTGGAGCGGCGCCAGGCGCGGGTGGATCAGGCCAAGCGGCTGGTGGAGGAAGGGGCGCTGGCGCGGCTGGCGCTGACGCCCTACCTGGAGGAACTGGACCGCTGCCGGCGGGAGATGAGCCTGGCGGCCTCGCGCGCGCGTGTGCTCCAAGAACTGGCGGCCATGGCGCGCGCCGAGCAGGAGTTGCTGGCCAAGCTGGAACAGGCGCCTCCGGCGGTGGTGATGTCGGTGTACCTGCCGGCGCTGGCCGAGCGCCACGATGGCAGCGGGCAGTTCCGAATGGCGCAACTGAAAGACATCGCGCAGGCCTTCGAGCTGCGCTTCTCGAAGGCGCTGCCGGTCAGCGCGCGGGGGGACACGGCGGTGCACCGCGCGCTGGGGTACGATCACCGCGGGCGGGTGGACGTGGCGGTGGACCCGGACCATCCCGAGGGCGTCTGGTTGCGCGACCACCTGCGCGGCCTGCGCATCCCCTTCTTCGCGTTCCGCGGTTCTGTGGCGGGCAGATCCACCGGCCCGCACATTCACATCGGACCGCCCAGCGGCGCGGTGCGCGGCGGCGGAGGCTGAGAAGATGGCGCAACCGGAACCCAAGCTGCGCGTACTGATTCCCGCCGAGCAGATCCAGGCCCGCATCAAGGAACTGGGCACGCAGATCGAGCGGGACTACCCTAACGATCCGCTGTACCTGATCGCCATACTCAAGGGGGCGTGTTTCTTCCTGGTGGACCTGGCACGCACCATCCAGCGTCTCACGCATATCGACTTCATCGGCATCTCCAGCTACGGCAAGGGCAAGACCACTTCGGGCGAGGTCAAGCTGACCAAGGACCTGGACGCCTCGATAGAGGGGGCGGACGTGCTGGTGGTCGAGGACATCGTGGACACGGGGATCACGCTCACCTACCTGATCCACGTGCTCGAGCAGCGCAAGCCGCGCTCGATTCGGATCGCGGCGCTGCTGGACAAGCCCAGCCGGCGCCTGCGGCCCATTCAGGTAGCGTACACCGGCTTCCAGATTCCCGACCAGTTCGTGGTCGGCTACGGCCTGGACTACGCGGAGAACTACCGCAACCTGACCAACATCTGCGTGCTGGAGGAGGGCTGAGCCCCCGCCTCGCGGCTCACAGGGAGCGGGCGGCGCCGTCGTCGGTGAAGCCGCCTTTCTGGTGTGCCCCGTCGCAGCGGGGCTTGTTCTGCGACAGCCCGCTGCGGCACAGGTAAACGGTGGTTTTCCCGCCCAGCTCGAAGGTCTTCCCGTTGGGATCGCGCAGCTCGAAATCCCCCTCCACCTGGACCGGTCCGTTACTGAGGATGGTGATCTCAGTGGCAGCCATGCCCGGATGGTAGCAAAATGGTGAGGACGAGGTGACACGTTGATCGAGCTGACTCAAGAAACTGACCGCGCCCTCTTTGAGGACGTCCTGAGCTTTGCCCGGGGGCAGGTGCGCGGAATCATCGAGAAGTATCCGGACTTCTACCCCATGTACACCAAGGAGGGACGGTGGAAGCACGACCTGCCGGCTTGGACGCACTGGTGCGACGGCTTCCTGCCGGGCATGATGTGGATCTTCGCGCGGCGCGGCGCGGGCACGGAGGAAGGAGACTGGTGGCGCCAGCAGGCCATCCGCTACTCGAAGCCGCTGGAGCCGCGCCAGTTCGACCGGGAGGTGCACGACCTGGGTTTCATCTTCGTGTCCACCTACCTGCGCTGGCACCGCATGACCGGCGAAGCGGCGCTCAACGACGTGCTGATTCAGGCCGGGCGCACCATGGGGCTGCGCTTCAAGAGCAAGGGCGAGTACCTGCGCTCGTTTGTGTCGGAGGATTCCCTTTTCATCGACATCATGATGAACGTGGGGATCATCTTCCATGCGGCGGCCCACACCCACGACGAGAAGCTGCGCGAGATCGCGTTCCGGCACTGCCTGACCACGCGGCGGGTGCTGGTGCGCGGGGACGGCTCGACCGCGCACGAGGGGCTGTTCAACCTGGAGACGGGCGAGTTCCTGCGGCAGAGCACGCACCAGGGCTACCGCCCGGATTCCTGCTGGTCGCGCGGGCTGACCTGGGCGCTATACGGTTTCGGCACGGTGTACGGCTTCACCCGCGATCCGCGGTTCCTGGCGACGGCGGAGGCGTGCGCGGATTTCTACATCGCGCACACGCCCGCCGACGGCGTGCCGCCCTGGGACTACGACGCCCCCGAGGACAGCCGCGCGCTGGTGGACACCTCGGCCGCGGCCATCGCCGCCTGCGGCCTGCTGCAACTGGAGGGGCTGAGCGGAGATCTGGTGAAGGGGCGGTTCTACGGGCAGACCGCGCGGCACATTCTGCGCACGCTCTGCACCAGGTATCTGGGGAAGGACGATCCCGCCTGGGAAGGCATCCTCAGGGGCGGGGTGTACCACATTCACAAGAAGCTGGGGGTGGCCGAGTCGGTGATGTGGGGAGAGCACTTCTTTGTGGAAGCGCTGGACCGGGCTTTGGGGGCGAGCGGGCTGTAGATGGCAACTGGTAGCCTGTGGCTGGTAGAGGGAGGGGAGCATGGCGCTCCAACTGACGATCGAGGCCTTCGTGGAAGGCGCGGTCATTCCGAAGCAATATACCTGTGACGGCGCGGACCGGTCGCCGGGGCTGGCCTGGAGCGGGGGACCGGCGGGAACGCGGAGCTTCGCTCTGATCATGGACGACCCGGACGCGCCGGTGGGCACGTGGAATCACTGGCTGCTGTATGACCTTCCGGCGGAGGTGCACGAGCTGCCGGAGGGATTCCGGCCGGGCGACGCGGGAGTGAGCGGATTGAACGATTTCGGCAAGCCGGGCTACGGCGGCCCGTGCCCGCCGGCGCGCCACGGGACGCACCGTTACTTCTTCAAGCTGTACGCGCTGGATGTTCCGAGCCTGGGCCTGAAGGCGGGCGCGCGCCGGGCGGAGCTGGATCAAGCGCTCCACGGGCACGTGATCGGGGAGGCGCGCTACATGGGGAAGTACGAGCGAAAGTAGCGCCGGAACGGGGACCGGCTTGGGTGTCCCTCCGTGGACGCCCCGGCCTGTCCCCGTTCCAAAGGCGAAGACGTAGTAACCTGAGTACATATGAGCGAATCGCGCCGGCAGTTTCTAAAATCCTCGACTGCCCTGGCGGTGGCGTCCGGGGCGGCAGCCCAGGCGCCGCGGCTGCCCACGGTGCGGCTGGGCAAGTACGAGATCACGCGGCTGGTAGTGGGAGCCAACACTTTCTACGGCTACTCGCACTTCAACCGGCTGTACAGCCAGCACATGCTGGAGTGGTTCACCCCGGAGCGGGTGTGCCAGACGCTGCGCCAGTGCGAAGGGTGCGGTATCAACACCTGGCAGTTCTCGCAGGGCGGGCGGGGCGTCGAGGATTTGCAGCGCTTCCGGGCCGAGGGCGGCAAGCTGCACGCCATCCTGCTATCGGGTCGGCCCATGGAAGAAGACCTCACGCAGATCCCCAAGCTGGCCAGGCTGGGGCTGGTCGGGATCGTGCACCATGGAGGCACCACGGACCGGCGCTGGCGGGCGGGCGAGCAGCAGAAGATCCGCGATTTCCTCAAGGCGGTGCGTGACAGCGGCGTGCTGGTGGGACTGTCGAGCCACAACCCGATGATCATCGAGGCCACCGAGGAGCAGGGCTGGGATATCGACTTCTACATGACCTGCGTTTACCAGGTGACCCGCACGCGGGAGGAGCTTCAGAAGATGCTGGGCCAGCGCCCGCCCTACGGCGAAGTGTTCCTCCCGGATGATCCGCCGCGTATGTACCAGGCCGTGCGCCAGTCCAAGAAGACCTGCCTGGCGTTCAAGGTGCTGGCGGCGGGACGGGTGACTGATTCGCCCAAGGAGCTGGAGGCGGCCTTCCGGCTGGCCTACACCAGCATCAAGCCGCAGGACGCGGTGATCGTGGGAATGTACCCACGCTACAGCGACCAGGTGCAGGAGAACTGCGAGCTGGTGCGGCGGCTGCTGGGCCAGGCGTCGTAGCGGGCCACCTGCGCAACCCCCGGTGTCCTCAAACCAGTTCCACGTCTGCGGTGTGCCCGCGGGAGGCGGCCAGGCCTTTGTCGCGGGTCAGGAGCGGTGCGGCGAGGCCTTCGGCCAGCGCGATGTATGCGGCATCGTAGGCCGTGAGGTTGTGCCGCAGTTGCCAGATCCGCTTCAGGAACGGGCTGTGAGGGTAGCGGGTGAGGGGTAAGTCCGCCAGGTCTTCGAGCGCCTGCAAAGCGCGTTCCGGGCTCATCTCTCCTGAGGCGCAGTAGCGGCGCAGGACTTGAGCCACCTCCAGGTCGAGCAGGTGGGGAGCGTGGAGCGTTTCGCGAGGGGCGAACAGTCGCGCACAGATGCGCGGGGCGGCGGGAGTCCCCAGTAGAACCTCGAGTATGGCCGAAGCGTCAGCGACGATCATCGGCGATCTCGCTCCCGTCTGACGGCTTGGGCGGGGGCGACGCGGGGGGCGACGGGGGCGCGCTGCGCCAGGCGCTCCCTAAGCTCGGCCAAGGTGGGCCGCTCGGCGAAGCGGAGGATTTCCTGAAGCAGGTAGTCGGACAACGACATTCCTTCGAGCGCGGCCCGAGCCTTGAGCTTGCGGTGGAGGGGCTCGGGGACGTTGCGGATTTGAAGCAGGCTCGACATGCTTTCACGATAGCTGCATGCAGATTGCATGTCAATAGGCAGTCAGCCCCCGCGCGTAGCCCCGGAGCTCCACACCCGGGCGGAGCTGCGTGCCGGGGTCGAGGAAGGGCGCGTAAAGGGGCCGTTCGCCGGGAGGGGGCAACTCGTAGAGCTTGCGTGTGAGGGCCGGCTCCAGGTCCGGCGTGATCAGGATGACCGGGGCGGCGGGAGCGTCCTGCGGCACCGCGTTCCACCACTGCACTTGAGTGAAGGAGCGCAAGTACCAGGGCAGAGGCCACAGGTTGGCGCGGCTGATGATCTGAATGGGCGTGTCCCGCCCGAGCTTCTCCAGGTGGTCACGGATGATGAAGACTTCGGGCGTGGTGTGCGCGTAGACGTATGGATTGCTGGGATCGGCGGCATAGCGCCGCGAGCCTTGCCAGGCCTGCCAGCCGAGGTGCGCGACCACGAGCCAGAGCAGCGCGGCGAGGAGCGGGCGAGGGCGCCGCTCCAGCAGCCATGCGGCGCCGAGAGCCGCGAGCAGGATCCAGGCGTGCCAGAGGCCCAGCAGGCACCAGGGCGTCTTGTAGGGGATCGCCGCGTAAGCGATGGTCATCGCGGCGACGTAGAAAGCCAGGAAGCGGACTAACGAGGCGTCGGGCCGCCTCCACCAGGTGGCCACGCCGATGAGGGCCAGCACGGCGATGGCGGCTTCGCCGCGGAGCAGTCCGAAGTAGAAGTGCCAGGGGTGGATGTGGAAAGGGTCGCCAATGGCGCGGGAGGCGTAGATGCGCAGCGCATGCGGAAGCTCGAACAGACCCCGCGGGTTGAGGGCCAGGCAGACCAGCAAGGCCGTGGCCGCGGCCGCGGCCAAGTGCGGCCAGCGCAGCCGCCAGCGCGCCAGCAATGCGGCGGCGGCCAGGGCGACGAAGGCGATGAGCGCGGTTTCTTTCGTCGCGTACATGAGGCCCAGGCAAGCGCCGGCGAGCAGCGCCCAGCTCGGGCGCTGGCTTTCGAGGCAGCGCCAGCCGCACACGATGGCCGCAAACGAGAGCGTCACCAGCAACATCTCGGGGATGTAGTAGCGGCTGTAGTAGACCATGGCCGGAGAGGCGGCGGTGAGCAGTGCGGCGGCCAGGGCCGTGCGGCGTGTCAGAGCGCGCGCCAGCGCCAGCGGCAGAGCCACCAGCGCCAGACCGCATAGCGCGGGCGCCAGGCGCAGCGTGATTTCAGAAAGCTCGACGTAGCGCCGTGCACCGGAGAGCCAGGCCGCGGGCAGCGTCAGGTAGAGCAGCGCGGGGCCATGGTGGTGGGCGGGGTCGTAGGCGCAGGCGCCCTGCTCGAGCAGCGTACCGAACCTGTCGGCCAGGATGGCTTCGTCGGCGTGCATGGGGCGGGCGGCGAGATCGGGCAGGCGCAGCGCGGCGGCGAGGAGCAGCAGGATGGGGACAGGCAGCAGCGTCCACGCGCTGCGCTTGGGACGCGGTAGTCGGTCCCCGCTCGCCTGGGTCATCTTAGCGGCTTGCCGAAGACCTCCACCTCGACGTAGTGGTTGGTCCTGGCGGCGGTGCTGCCGTTGCTGGTGAGGCGCACGTAGCGAGCCTCGACGCCGCGGGCGTCCACCAGCTTGCCTTCGGCGGTCTCGACGTAGTGCTGATCCTTGCCGATGCCCAGGCCGGCGGAGCTATCGTCGTCGTTGTTGAACAGGGTGCGGACGTTGGTGAGGAAGTCGGGATCGTCGGACACCTGGACGACGACGTCGAAGTAGACGCGGGCCTGCTTGTGGTAGTGCCAGCAGAGCACGGCGTAGATGGTGTGGGGAGCGCCGAGGCCGATGGTGACGCTCTGAACGCCGGAGGCCAGTTCAACGTAGCTGGCGTCCGTGCCGGCCTTGTCGCCGTCGGTGATCTGCTCGAGGTCGCCGACCGCGGGATCCGGGCCGGTGGCGGTGACGAGCTTGCCGCGAGCCACGTTGACGGCGCCCGCGGGCGCGAGAAACGGCGGACGCGGCTTTCCCAGGGGCTTCTCGAGATTGGGCGCCTTGATGTTCTGCGGAGTGCCTTCGAACATCGGCTTCGGAAGAGCGATGGGAAGGGGCTGGAGCGAACCGCTCGCGACCGCTCCCTGACGGTCGCGGCTCGGAAGCGCCGACAAGCTGAAGCTGGTCCCACATCGCAGCGCAAGCACTTGCATAGCGCCAGTGGGGTGAGCTTCAGCTTGCGCTGGCGATTCCTTCACAGCCCCGTCAGCAAGCGGTACGGCCAGGAGCACGGCGAAGAGCAGATCGAAAACCATCGTCTTCACCGGCGGGAACCTAGCGAGCGGCGCAGGCGGTCGGCGGCAGCCTTGGCTTCTGCGGCGACGGCGGGATCGGACCGCAAGGACTCGGCCAGCGCCAGCGCCTCCGGGCAAACGGCGCCGGGCAGAGCGGCCAGCACCAGTTTCTTCTCGTCGGGGCGCTGGGCCGCGCCGAGGCCCTCGGCCAGCAGCTTCACGGTTTCCCGCGGCGGGCGTTCGGAGGGCAGCGCCGCCAGCTTGATGTAGCCGCGCAGGGCGAGCACGCGGAAGGCGGCATTGGGATCGGAGCTGGCGATCTTGATGAGATCCGGCAGGGCGGCGGCGCCGGGCCATTCACCCAGGGCAAGTATGGCGGCGCGCTGGATCTCGGCGCTTGAGTCGCCGAGGGCGCGGCGCAGCGGGGGCAACGCCTGGGGATCTCCGGTGCGGCCGAGGACACCGAACAGCGAGATGCGCGTCTCGGTCTGGGACGCGGATTCGCAAGCGGCGACCACCGCGGCGACGCCGGGTGGCTCGCCCGCACGCAGGGCCGAAGACAGCGCGCGCTCGGTTTCGCGGCGGTCGGCGGCCGAGGAGGCGGCGTTCAGCAGCTCGAGCAGCGCCGGGACCTGAGCGCCGCCGGCGGTTTCGCGGAGGGCGCGCAGGGATTCGCGGCGGATCTGGGCGTCGGAGTCGCGAGCGGTCTTGACCAGAGTTTCCGCGGCGGCGCGCAAGCCGCGCGAGGCCGCGGCGCGCATCAACTCGATTCGGACCTCGGCGCTCCCAGCGGTGAGGCCGGCCACAATAGCCGCATCCACCGGCGCGCCGGGCAGGCGGGCGAGCGCGTTGCGCGCGGCGGCCTGCTCCGCGCCGGTCGCAGAGGCGGCGGTCTGGGCGAGTAGTCCGACGACGGAGGCGTCGCCCAGGCGGGCCAGCCCCTCCAGGGCGGCGATGCGCTCGGCGGGTGTATCCGACTTGGTGGCGGAGACCAGAGCGGGGCGAGCGGAGGCGTCGCCGCGATCGGCCAGGGCGGTGAGCATCGGCGCGCGCGCCGCCGGGGGCAGTCTAGGCAGAGCTTCGAGCAGCAGGGCGGTCATGTTCGCGCCCGGCATGGGAGCCAGCAGGCTGATGGCGGCGGTCTGAAGCGCGGGCTCGCTACCCAATAGCGCAGCGCGGAGCGTGGGGAGAGCATTGTTATCCGAGGCGGCGAGGCCGCGCAGCGCGCCGGCGCGGATCGGTGCGGGGTTGGCGGGCGCATAGAGCTGGCGATATGCGGCCAGGGCCCGCGTGCGATCGCCCCGCCGCACGAGCAGGTCCGCAAGTTGGAGGCGCGCTTCGAGGGCCTGGGGGAGCAGGGCGCCTTTGACGCCGGCCAGCGCGGCGAGAGCGCGCGGGTCGGCGATATGGGCCAGTGCGGCGATGGCAGCGCCGGCGGCGCCTGCGTCCGGCGAGGCGAGGAGCGGCTGCAAAGCCGGCACAGAACGCGCCTCGCCGCGCGCTCCCAGCGAGCCGATAATCCCGACCTTCACTTTGCCTGCGGCCTTGGGCAGAGCCTGGAGGAGAGCATCCGCCGCGGCGGGCACGGGGATGCGCTCGAGAGCGTAGCGGGCCATGTCGGAAGTGGCGGCATCAAGCAGGAGTCCCCCCAGCGCCGGTACGGAAACCTCCGTGCCGATCACGCTCAACTCGCGGCAGAGGAAGTCCTGGGCGGCATGGGTGGCCTGCCCGCGCAACACCTCGGCCAGCCGCGCTTCGACCTTGCCGAGCGCCG
>VFZS01000002.1 GCA_016871095.1 Acidobacteriota bacterium | reverse complement strand
GCGAGCACCTCGATGAGACGGCCAACCGTATCAGTCTCCGAGTACAAGGGCATGCGGCGGCACCAGCGTCAGACTCATTCTAGCAGACGCTCCTCAGTCGCGGTTCGCGGAGCGCCGCCAGGAGAACTGGAAGGGAATCAGCGTTACGGTGACGCGGACCGGATGACGCCCGTCGGCTAGATCCAGATGGATCTGGCCGTCCTCCTGCGTGGCGCCCTGACCGTACAGCACGTCCTCGTCCAGGTGAACTTCCAGGTCCGCCAGGCGCAGGCGGGGCAGGCCCCGTGCAATCATCAGTTCGAGCTTGCCGGAAAGCGACTCCGCCTCGACCTCCGGTCCCACGATCACGCGGCGCCCCCTGAACCGCGCCTGAGCACGAAGGTTGCGCCACAGACCGGCGCCCACGCCCTGGGTCTGAAGCGATCCCTCGGCCTCCCAGCGGCCCGCGCTGAAGGCCACCGAATCGAGCTGCCCCGTGAAGCGGTAGGCGGGCGCGGCCCGGCTCAGGTCCGCGGACAGCTTCCCGCGAAGGACCCCCTCCCCCAGCCGGACTTCCAGATCGTCCAGCTCGACATTCGTTCCATCCCAGCGCATCCGCGTGCGCAGATCCTCGGCAAACAGTCCTCCCAACTTCAGCCCCCCCACCTCGACGGAGGCTTCGGCATGCCGCTCGGCCAGCCACGGCGGGGTGGGTGTGCGGCCCAGCCTCAAGGTCCGCGCCAGCAAGCCCTCCGAACGCTGCAACGTGGGCATCAGGATGCGCTCCAGCTCGCCGGAGTCCAACTGAGGAATGGAGAGCTGGACCTGATGCGGACGCGCGGCCTTGGGCGCATAGCGGTACTGCCCCCGGAACTCGACGTGTCCCACGCGGGCCCGCATGCGGTCCACCGTGGCTCCGCCTTCGCGCAACGTCCCGCGGGCGCTCTGGATTTCGAGCGGCTCGGCCAGGCCAGGCAGCCCTACGTGGGCCTGGGTGATCTCGAACGCTCCGCTCCAGGCGGGCGGTTGACCGGGGCGGCCGCAGTAGCTCAGGCGGCCTTCCCAAGAGCCTTCCGAGGAATGCTCGAGTAGCGGGACCGGGCCCAGCAGGGCGGCCGCGCCGGCGCGGAGTTGGGCGATGGGCATGGGGCCGCCATGGAGGCTGCCCTGCAAGGTCTTCTCAGACCGAGAGTATTCCACTTGCAGCGTGGCCTGCTGGTTATCCGCGGTGAGCAGCGTGGCGGGGGACATCCGGACAAGGTCCCCATCCAAGGTCACTTCGGCGCGCCGCAACCGGAAGTCGGCTGTTCCGGCGATTGTGACACCGGCCTCGGTACAGGCCAGCCTGCCCTGAAGGCCGCCCGCGGGCGAGTAGCCTATGACGCCATTCAGGTCTCCCTCGGCGGCCAGTGTGGACGGCAGCGCCACCCCCATGTGCCGTGCCACTTCGACCAGCGGCGCCAGCCGCAGCTTCTGGAAAGTGGCTAAGATTCCCCAGCGGGGCTGGGCCAGGTACTCACGCACGCGCACCCGAAGGGCCACGGGTGCAGCGGGCTCCACCGGCGAAAAGGTCTCCAACTCGAGGACTTGCCCCGCCAGGTCCAAGCGCCCGCGGTAGTCCAGCCTCCAGCCTTCACTGTGCGGCGGAAGCAGGTCCCAGCGGTGGATGTCCTGGAGCTGGAGGCGTCCCCGGATCTGTAAGGCGGAGGCAGGCCCGGAGAGCGTGGCGCTCGAGCTGGCCCTGCCGTGCACGCCGAGATCGTAGCCGTGCACCAGGGAGGTCAGCTCGCCCAGGGGGCTGTTCTCCAGTTCGAGGGTGAGCTCGAGCTGGCCCCCGGGGCGCGGGTCGGGCCGCCACCGGCCGCGTCCCGAGAATCGGCCCATGCCGCGGGCGGGACGATCCGTGCGCGCGGGCTCCCCGGCAAAGCGAATGCGCCACTCGCCGCCCGGCGCGCCGGGAGGGGAGACGTCCACTACGGGCTCGGTAAGGTAGAAGACCGACTTGACCTCTCCGAACTTGAAGTTGATCCTTCCCCCGCGCACCTGAAGATCGGGGAAGCGCGGTTCGGGTTGCGTGGCGGCGCCCACCGTGCGGGTCAGGAGCGGTTCGAAGTTCCACTCTCCCAGCGGCGGCTTGGTCAGGTTGACGCTGGGCTGGTTCAGCCGCAGGGTCGAGAACTCGAGCCGTCCGGCCCACAGGCTGCGGAAACTCAGCCGCGCCTCCAGCGACTCGAGGTAGGCCAGCGGCTCGAGGCTAATGCGCGGGTCCTCGTGGATCACCACCCGGCTCACCGAGAAGCCCGGGCTCGGGAACAGGCTCAGGCTCACCTCTCCCAGATCGACCTTCCGGCCCAGCGCCACCTCCAGGCTCTCGCGCACCCGGCGGGCGAAACGGTTGACCGTCAAGTGCGGGGCGATGAGGGCCGCCGCCAGCATCCCCAGCGCCAGCAGCGCCAGCGCTCGCCACACGGTCCTCTTGCGCAGTCTCATGGCGATGGCGAACCCTGGAGCAGATCCTGGTAGGCGGCAGGGTCGTCCACGTCGCGCAGGATGCCGGGATCGTCCACCTCCACATAGCAGGCCCGCTCCAGGTGGCGGTGCACCACCGCCCTGGCCTGCGCGTTTACGGGCAGCTCGATCAGCTCCTCGATCAGCTCCGGCGAGCAGCCCACCGGATGTCCGCGACGGCCCTGGTGGCGGGGAATCACCAGCCACGGTGCGGCCAGTAGTCGCGCCTGCCGCGCCAGGCGCTCGATGGTGGAGGGCCGCACCGCGGGCAGATCGACCAGCGTGAACAACACGCCGTCCGCGTCAGGCGGCAGCGCCCGCAGGCCGCATTGCAGGGAGCTCAACTGGCCGCGGCGGTGGTCCGGATTGAGGACGAAGGCAGCCTTTGCGGCGCGCTTCAGGCCGGCCTGCACCATTTCGGCCTGGTGTCCCAGCACCACCAGCACCGACAAGCAGTGGGCGCCCAGCAGCCCGATCAGACGATCCAGGAACGTTTCTCCCTCGAGCTCCAGCAGGGCCTTGGGGCGGCCCATGCGGCTGGAAGCGCCCGCAGCCAGGATCAGTCCCGCGAGTTTCACTGCTTAAGCGCCTTACCCGGCTCCGCGGCGAACACCGACTTGGACAGCGCGCGCCAGCCGGAGGCTGCGTCGCGGCGCACGGCGATCATCTCGGCCACGGTGGCCACGGCGATCTCGTCCGGGGTCACCGCGCCGATGTCCAGCCCCATGGGAGCGTGGATGCGCTCGAGAGCCTCGCGCGGCACGCCCTCTTCTTCCAGTTGACGCGCCAGCGCCGCCACCTTCCGGCGGCTACCGATCATGGCCACGTAGCGCGCCGGAGTGCGCGCCGCCAGGCGCAACACCCGCAAATCGTCGCGATGCCCCCGCGTGACGATCACGATGAAACTGGACTCGCTGACCGGCAGCCTGGGGAAGACGGCCTCGTACTCCCCGGCCCGCACCTCTTCGGCCTCCGGAAAGCGCTCGCGCCGGGCGAACGACTCGCGATCATCCACCACCACCGTGGCGAAGCCCGCCACCGCCGCGACCTTGGACAAGCTCTTCGAAATATGGCCCGCGCCGAAGATGAAGGCGCGAGGCGGCGGGATGACGGGTTCCACAAAAACCTCCAGTTGGCCGCCGCACACCAGGCCGTTGTCGAAAGCCACTTCGCGGGCCAGGTCGAAGGAGAGGCGGCGGGGTTTGCCGCTATGCATCACCTCGCGGGCGGTGTTGAACACCTCGGCCTCGATGCACCCGCCGCCCACGGTGCCCAGCGTCGAGCCGTCCTCGCGCACCAGCAGCTTGGCGCTTTCGTAGCTGGGTATGGAGCCGTGCGCCTCGACGATGGTGGCCAGCGCGCAACGCTGCCCCAGCCGCCGCAGGCGCACCAATTCCTCAAAAACATCCATGCGAACACGAATTATAGCAGCCCCGGCGCAGCGACACGCTGCGGCAACCGCTCCCTGACGGTCGCGGCTCGGAACCGCCGCGACCGAGCCGCGAGCGTGAGGGACTGAGAAAGAATCGATTCGGCGGTGCGGACGGCAGGCCAAACGGCCTGCCCCACGTTGCAGACAGGGCGCTTAGCCCACCGTGGGACAGGCGGTTTCGCCTGTCCGCCGATTCTTTCTCAGCCCCTGAGCGAGCGGCCCTGCGCGGGCCGCGCCTAAAACTTGAACCGCACCCCGATCTCGATGCGCCGCATGTCCAGCACGCTGGTGACGTTGTAGTGCCCCACCCCGCCGCGATACTGGTTGTACTGCTCCGCCTGGTTGGCGTTGGGCAAGCGGCTCAGCAGGTTGGCCACCTGCATCTCGGGCGAGTTATAGAGGTAGTAGCCGTCGGACAGCTTCGGTCCCTTCATCTTGTAAGTGTGCGAGGTGTTCAGGTCCTGCCGCCGCACCTGGTTGAAGGGGTTGAAGAAGCTGGCGCGCAATTCCAGTCCCATGCCCTCGCGAACGGGAAACTGCTTGGTGATGTTGACGTCGTTGGAGAAGGTGCCCGGCGACCACAGGTAATTGCGCGGCCCCATGCCCACATCTGGCACCGCGGGCGGCGCGAAGACCTCGATATTGTAAGTCTGGTCGATACGGGGAATGCCGGTGTTGGGATTGGCGGTGGGCTGAATGCGCGGCCCCACGTCCGGGCTGCCGGTGAAGATGCTGTTCACGTTGGCCACGCCCTGGGTGTTGTTGGCGTATTGCATGCCGAAGCTGGGCGTCAGCGCGCGTCCGGAGTAGAAGTTCATCAGGTGCGCGATCCCCCAGCCGTCCAGCACCTGCCGGGCCACGGGGTTGTCCCAGCCCAGGCGCTGCGCCAGCTTCGGCGCATCGTAGGTGTAGTTGACTCCGACCACGTGGACCCGGTCTTCATTGGCGATGAAGCCGGTGTATTCCTTCCAGCGGTGGTAAAAGGGCCCCACGCTCTCGGTGCCCGTCAGCAGCTTGCCCCAGGTGTGCATGAACTGGAAACTCAGCCCGTGGCCATAGCGCTTGCTGAGACTCCATTGCAGCGAGTTGTAGCGGGCGTTGCCCACGTTGGTGATCAGGTTGAGGCTGGTGAAGCCCCGGAACGGGCGCATCAGGTTGCTGTCCACGTTTTGCGTGCCGGGCAACGGCCCCGGATTGGACCCGGAAATGGGGCCCGCGAAGTTGTTGCCCGCCAGGCGCGGATCGATGAACTCCGGCCGCCAGGAGGTCCCGGGGAGCACCTGGTTGATGTTGAAGCTCATGGTCTGGTGCCGCTGTATGTTGCCGATGTAGGCGATGTCGATCACCATGGTGAAGGGCAGCTCCCGCTGGATCGACAGGCTGTAATCGTAGATCGTCGGCACGGCGTTGCTGGATTCGTCGAATGCTCCGAAGCTCTGCGGAGACAGACGCTTCACCGTGGAAGCGGTAAGGGTGCTCAGACTGGTCTGCCGGTAATCCACCGAATCCGCCAGGCCGTTCTGGAAGGTGCCGGTAGCCTGTCCGATGGTGGGCCGGTTGTACGACCACCCGAAACCGCCCCGCAGGACCGTCCGGTTGGCGAACTGCCAGGCGAAACCGCCGCGCGGGGCCAGCAGGATGAAGTTCGGGTTGCGGATGCCGGCTTCGCCAATGGCGCCGCCCAGCGGCGCCACGCCGTTGCGCGGGCCGCCGGAGCCGGGCACCAGCGAGTACAGCAGCGCGTTGAACACGTTCGTAGGCAGCGGATTGTTGGGGTCGGCCGGGTCAATCAGCCGCCGCGTGTTCTTCGGATCGGGAACGTAGTAGCGGGGCGCTTTCTGGGGATCCCACAGGCCCGGGACGAAGACCGCGTCCAGCGTTACTCTCCGGTCGGTGTTGCGCTCGGTGGGGGTGTGATACAGACGGAGTCCGTAGTCCAGCGTGAACCGCGGAGTTACTTTCCAGGTGTCCTGTACGAAGAAGTGGAAATCCTGAAACTTGCTGAGCTTGTGCGACGGGCTGCTCACCTGCCGGAACTGGGATAGCGCCCCGGCCAGCACGTTCGCCGGGCTGTAGCCCCAGTCGAAATCGCTGGCGGTGTTGACGCCGAAGTTGAAGCTGCCTTTCTCGATGGCCTGGTTGATCTCATCCTTCTTGTTCAGGATGTACTGGCCGCCCCACTTCATGATGTGCACGCCGCGCGTCCAGGTCCAGGTCTGAGCGATCTGATATTCAGGGGCGATGGCGTACCAGGGAAACCGGTTGAACTGGAAGTCCTGGTAGCCGGTGCCGGCGATCTCGGGGAGGATCTTCGTCTGGGTGGGAAACACGATAGGCATGCCCGCCAGCCCCACCTTCTCGGGGTCCACCTGGGAGGGGTCTTGCAGGATGTCCACCGGCGCGTTGACGAAGTCCTTCTGCCAGTTGAACAGGGTTTCGCTCACGAAAGTGGGCGAATAGACCTTGGCCACGTTGGCGGTGAGGGCCTTGTCGGGCCGGTTCCAGCCGGTGATCACGAAGGGCAGGTTGCTGCCCGCGGCCCAGGTGACCATGTCGCGGTAGCGCTGGTAGTCGTGGGTGTAACGGACGTAGGCGCGGGTGGAGTCGTTCACGTTCCAGTCCACCTTGCCCACGTTGAGATAGCGCTTGTCTTCCTTGGCGTACTGGTTCAGGTAGTTGTTGTTGGTCTCGTTCTTGAGGTTGGGCTGCGGGTAGATGTTCAGGATGGCCCGGCCCAGCGGATGTAGCATGCTGGGCGGCATGATGTTGTTGGGCAGCAGTTGCGGATTCCCCGAGGCCTGCGTGCCCGGCAGGTAGATGGTGGGGCGCGTGCCGTTGGGGTTGATGGTCTCCGAGAAATCCCCCTTACGTTCCAACTCGGTGGGCACGCGGATCTGTTGCGTCATAGTGGGGGTGTCCTGCTTCAGGTTCTCGTGGTTGAAGAAGAAGAACAGCTTGTCGCGGCGGACGGGCCCGCCCAGGTTGCCGCCGTAGTAGTTGTAGCGGTAGCGCGGGTTGGGCAGCCCGAAGAAGGCGTTGTTCCAGGGAGTGGCGTTGAAGGCCTCGTTGCGCAGGTAGTTCCACGCCGTCCCGTGCCAGTTGTTGGTGCCCGATTTGGTCACGATGTTGACCACCACGCCGGCGCGGATGCCATACTCCGCCTGGAAGTTGTTGGTCAGCACCGAGACCTCCTGGATGGACTCCAGACTGGGCGTCACCGTGGTCTTCGAGTCGCTGCCGTGGTCCACGTTGCTGCCGCCGTCCAGGTTCACCTGCGTCTGCTGGGCGTTCTTGCCGTTGACCCGGAAATCGGCGTAGCCGTCATAAGAGGCCTCCCGGCCGTTGATGGCTTGGACGTTGCGCGGCGTGGCGCCCGGGATGATCTTCAGCAGGGTGGACCAGTTGCGGCCCTGGAGCGGCATGTCGGTGACCTGCTTGGACTGGATGGTGTCGGTGCGCACGGCGCTCTCAGTCACGATCTGCGGCGGCGCGGCGGTGACGTCAATGATGGTCGCGGGGCCGGAGCCTACTTCCAGCATGATGCGGCCCAGCGACAGGTTCTGGAAGGCGTTGAGGTCCAGGTTGTCCAGCGTCTTGTCCTTGAATCCCGGCGCCGAGATGGTCAGCTTGTAGGTGCTGGCCACCAGCGACGGCAACACGAACAGACCCACCTCGTTGGCGGCGGTGGTGCGCTCAGTGTTGGTGGACAACTGCACCAGCTTGATGGCGGCGCCCGGCACGTGGGCATCGCTGGGATCCACCACCGTTCCGGAAATGGAGCCGAGGCCGCCCTGGGCGAACGCCACAGCGGCCAGAAGGAACGCGCTCAGCAACACGGTCAATACACTTTTTTTCGGCTACCTCCCTGGGGATTGAGACCCTTGAAAGGGCAGATCATATCACGCCCGCGCGCGGCGCAATGGCACAATGGCTGGATGGAGCCGCGCGCCCTGATCTTCGACGTGGATGGCGTCCTCATCGACTCCAACGTGCTGCACACCGCGACGTGGAGCGAGTACCTGCGCCGCTTCGGGCGTGAATTGCCGGAAGGCTTCGGGAAGAACATCTTCGGACGTCACAACCGCGACATTGTGCGGGACCTCTTCGGACCGGGACTCACCCTCGAGGAGATCGACCATCACGGAGCGGCGAAGGAGGCCCTCTACCGCGAGCGCATGAAGCCGGTGCTCCAGCAGCACCTGGTGCCGGGTGTGGCCGAGTTCATCGCACGGCACGCGGATTGGCCCATGGCGGTGGCCAGCAATGCCGAGGCCGCCAATGTGCGGCTGGTGCTGGAGCATTCCGGTCTGAGTGGCTTCTTCCGTGCGGCGCTGGACGGCGGCCAGGTCCTCCGGCCGAAGCCGGATCCCGAGATCTACCAGCGGGCGGCGGAGCTGCTGGGTGTGGCTCCGGCCGAGTGCGTGATCTTCGAGGACTCCTACTCCGGCGTGGCGGCCGCGCGCGCCGCGGGAGCGCGCATTGTGGGTGTTCAAACCACGCACCACGAGCTACCGGGCGCGGACCTGCTGATCCCGGATTTCCGGGCGCCGGAGCTGGGACCGTGGCTGGAGGCACAAAGCTCCGGGTACACTGGTAGCAGGAGCCTATGAAAGCGATCCTCCTGCTGTGGGCTTTGCTGGCCGCCGCGCCGCGTGAGTACACCGGCCCAATGCCGCCCCAGGCGGACGTGCCCTGCCTGCTGCACGCGGACAACCTCGTGGAAACCGAATCCGGCGAGGCCAGCGAGCAGAAGCGCGGCCGGGACACCGTCTACTCGGTGGCCGGCGCCACCTCTCCGGCGCGCACGCCCCTGGCCGAACCCATCTTCCTGCTGCGCTCCGAGAAGATCGCGCCGGACAGCCTGGAGCTGTACGCCATGGAAGTCCGCGCGGGCAACCGCGAGGTGGTTTTTCCCGAGAGAAAGGACCGCGCTCCGCGCCCCAAGCGCCTGATGTGGACCAAGCTGGCCGACAAGCTCTTCCGCATCGAAGTGAGTGAAAACCTGGGGCTCGACAACGGCGAGTACTCGCTGACCCCGCGCGGAACCAACCAGGTGTTCTGCTTCACCGTGTACTGAGACCTCTCCCTTCCGCTCGCGGCTTTGGCAGGTACAGCGACGCCCGTAACCGAGCCGCGAGCGTAAGCGAGCGGTCACTGGCGTTTACACCAGCCCGGCGCGCTCCAGCAATCCATGGTCAGCCAGGATCTCGCCGGCCGGGCCTTGGGCGATAACCCGGCCCGCCTCCAGCACCAGCAACCGCGAGCACAACTTCCCCAGGAAGTCGAGATGATGACTCGCAATCAGCCGCGCCACCCGCAGCCGGCCCAGTAACTCGGCCAACTGCCGCACCGAACGCCCATCCAGCTCCGCCGTGGGTTCGTCCAGCAGAAGCAGCTCCGGGGCGCCGGCCAGGGCCACGGCGATGGCCGCCCGCTTCCTCTCGCCCAGGCTGAGCTGTGCCGCCGGACGCTCCGCCACTCCGGCCAGGCCCGCATGTTCCAAAGCCTCCCGCGCTCGCAGGCGCGCCTCGGCGGGCTCCAGACCCCGATTGAGCAGGCCCAGGGCCACGTCTTCGAGCACCGTGGGCATGAACAACTGGTCCTCCGGGTTCTGGAACACCGCGCCGATCCGCCCGGAGCTTGCCCGCCCCGGCGGCTGTCCGAACCAGCGCACCGTCCCGCGGTTCTTCCATAGCCCCAGCAGGCACCACAGCAGAGTGCTCTTGCCGGCCCCGTTGGCGCCCACGATCCCCACGCACTCACCTTCCTGGAGGGTGAACGAGATGCCTTCGAGCACCGGCCGCCGGTTGTCGAAGGCGAAGCCGAGGTTCTCGACCTCGAGCGCGGGCCTCATCGCAGCAGCCCTCGCAGTGACTGGGCGGCGTAGAAGCGCTCAGCCCGCGCCAGCGAAGCCTCGAACAGCGCCGTCACGGCGTACACCAGTGAGCGCGCTGCTCCCGGACCCCACCGGCGCGGCAGCGCCAGGCGCCGCGCCACCAGCACGCGCCGGGTCTCGCTGGCCAGGATCCCGGCGAAGTGCCGCACCGACAGCGCGAACAGCAGCGCCGTGTAGCGCCGCGAGCCGGGCGGCGCGCGGAAGATCCACTCGCTCCAGCGCACCAGCCGGACCAGCGTGATGGTCAGCAGGAAGACCGCTACGGTGATGAGCGGCAACAGCGTCAGCCGGGCGCCGCTGACAAGCTGAATCAGCGATAGCGTTAGTGCGAACACCAGCACCGGCAGCAGGCGCTTCATCGCGGCTTCTCTCCCCGCACGAAGTACCAGTCCGGGGCCTCGTGGGCCGCCACGCGGGCCATCCCCAGCCGCCGCAGCTCCGCCGCCAGTTCCTCGGAAGACGGCAGCACGTCCGCCGCTACCGGCCCTCCCAAACCGCTGTGAAAAGCGTTCAGCTCGGCGCTACCCATAAGGTGCCCGACCGCCAGAGCGCCTCCGGGCCGCAGCACCCGCGCGAGCTCCCGCAGCGCGCCGTAGCGGTCCTCGAAGTGCGGGAGCACGCCGAAGCACAGCACCAGGTCGAAGCGGGCCGCGGCGAGGGGCAGCCGCGCGCCGTCTCCGCACACCCGGTGTACGCGCTCCACCGGCCACTTGGCGGCGTTGGCGCGGAGCATCTCTTCAGCCAGATCGAGTTCCGTGATCGCCGCCCGAGGGCACGCTCGCAACAGCGCCGCCAGCAGGACGCCGGTGCCGCATCCCACGTCCAGTATGCGCTGGGCATCGCCAGCAACCGCCCGCTCGACGAACCCACCCACCCGGGCTGGAGCGTCGTCCGGAGCCGGCAGCGTGTCCCAGCGCGGCGCCAGAGCGTTGAAGTACTGCTGCTTGTCCCTGGTCCCGTGCCCGCCTGATTCGGCGCCTTCCCGGGCGCCCAGGCAGTCAGCCAACACGGGCATGCGCCGACACGGGCGCGAACTTGACGAGGCGGGCACGGGACTAGTCGGCATGACTCAACAACAGGCTCCTCCCCGTCTTCGCCGCGCGCACCACCAGCGGAACCACCGCCAGTTGCAGCGCCACTCCCGGCAGGCCTTGAACCAGCAGCGCCGCCCCCGCCATGGCCGGCGGCAGCCCGAGCGGCTTTGCCAGAAGCCACGACAGCATGAAGGCCGTCGCCCGCCCGCACACCACCGCCACAATCAGGGCCGGCCAGACCCGCCGCCCACAGGCCCGGTAGAGCGCCGCCGCCACGCCCCCCATCACCATTCCCTCCGCCGAGAGCACCAGCGCCAGAGGCGGATATAGCGGCGGCATCCCCGTCGCCACCGCTGATGCCACCGGCGCCAGGGCGCCCGTCAGCAGCGCCCAGCGCATCGGCGACAGAAACCCGTTCACCAGCAGCGGCAGCAGCAGGGGCAGGAAGCGGCTCCCCAGTCCCAGCAGGTGAAACGCCGCCGGCAACACCAGCGCCAGCGCGGTCACCAGCGCGTTGAGGATCAGCAGGCGGAGTCTTTCGTGAGGCATCTCAAAACCGGAAGCTCATGCCGGCTAGGGCGTTGACGCCCGGCATGGGATAACCGGCCAGCACCTCATAGCGCCGGTTGAGCAGGTTATCCACGGTGACGTGGGCGTTCCAACCGCGCTGGAGCGGCACGCTGAGGCGCAGCGTCGCCAGCGTGTAAGCGCCCAGTTGCCGCCGCCGGGTCAGGTCGGCGAAGCGCCGCCCCACGCTCATCCCGCCCAGGTGCAGGAAGGCCCGGCGGGCGTCCCATTCCACCGCGTAGTTCCACTTGTGTTCCGGCAGCAGCGGGGGCAGGTTGGTCGAGTGCAGCCAGGCGTAGCCGGCGTTGAGGTGCAGGCCCGGCCGGGCGCTCCAGCGCGCCGTGCCTTCCAGACCGCGATGCAGCGCGCGCCCGGCGTTATCCAACTGCAAATTGGGGAACCGGCCCAGGGTCACGATAACGTTGCTCAAATCGGCGTAGTAGGCGGTGACCGAAGCCGCCAGACTGCCGCGTGGGCGCGCCTGAAAACTGGCCTGGTAGTTCCACAAGCGCTCCGGCGCCAGTTTCGGGTTGGGGGCGGGAAACAGGTACAGCTCGCGGATGGTGGGGTTGCGAAACCCGCGTCCCACGCCGGCGGCCACCGCGTAGTTCGCCGAGAGGCTGCGGGTGACCTGGAACTCGGGGACTACCACCGTCCCGCACAGCGAGTGCCGGTCGTAGCGCAGGCCGGCGTTCAGCCGGGTGCGGGCATCCGGCATCCATTGCAGGCGAGTGAAGCCGGCCGCGGAGTGCAGCTCGTGCTCTCCGTGGTCCAGTCTGGTCGTAACGTTGCGTGCGCGGCCGCCAAACCGCACCACCTCCGCGCCGGCGTCAGCTACCAGGTGGGGCCGCACAGCGAAGGACTGCTGCGCGCGGAATCCGGTGGTGGAGTCCACCGAACGGAAACCGTCGGTAATGAGGTGGCGACCGTGCACCGAATAGAGGCGGGCATAGCCCCAGTGGCGGTTCTGGGCGTTGTCCAGATTGAAGCTGAAACCGCCGCGGCCGACGCGCGCGTAGCTGGAAGCCAGCGGCGCCTGCACCGGCCCCGGGTCCTCGACGTGAAAATGGCCGTAGCGGCCCTGGAGAGAGGTCTTCCAGCCCGGCGCGGGATCGTAACCCAGCACGGTGGAGGCATCCTGGCTGCGAAAAGCCGCCGACGCCCGCTCGCCGCGAGTATGCGCCACCCCGCCGGCGAGCGAGTAGAAAGCCCTTTCAAAGCGCGCTCCGTGGGAGAAGCGGTGCAGCCCCGTCAGGAACGAGCCCAGGCTCGTGGAGAGCCGGGTGTCAACGCCTTCCCGCGGCCGCGCGGGCTGTATCTCGACCACGCCGCCCATGGCGTTGCTGCCGTACAGCACCGAGGCTGGGCCTTCGGTGATGCTCACGCTCTCGGCGTCGGAAAGGCTGTAAAAGTCGGGCAGGGGATGGCCCATCAGGCCTTGGAAATCGGGCCGGCCGTCAACCACGATGAGCACGCCGGTATTGGGAGAGCCGCCCACGCCGCGTAACGAGACCTGGCCTGTGCCGTTGGTGGCGATGCCATATCCCATCATGCCGCGGCGCGTGACGAACGCGCCGGGAACCAGCCGCTCGACCGCGTCGAACACCGTGCGCGCGCCATTGCGTTCGATCTCGAGCGCCGTGCCCACCCGCGGGCTTAGCGGTTCGCTCTCGTCCCGGACCACCACATCCACGGTGGTGCGCAGGATGGCGGTCCGCAGGCGGACCTCGACCAGCTCCGCGGAGCCGCTCTCGAGGCTGCGCAGCAGCGGCTCGAAGCCCGCGGCAGTGACGCGGATTTCCGCGGGCGTCACAATGCCCCGCGCGAAGCCGTCTCCGTCACTGGTCAGTGTGCGAGCAGCCTGAGCGTGGCGGATTTCCACCGTGGCGCCGGCCACCGGCAGGCCATGCGGGTCCAGCACGCGCAGGCGGACGGGCTGGGCACAGGTCAGCGCAGCGGCGGCGAGAGCCGGCAGCAGGCAGCGAAGCAGCACCGTGAGGACCATTCGGCGATAGTAGCACAACTCCGCCAAACGTGCTACGCTGCCCCTGCTACAATCCCTTCTGCCATGTTCAAAGGATTCGAACACACCGGCATCGCCTCGCCCGACCCCGAGCGCCTGGCGCAGTGGTACGTGGACTGCCTGGGCTGCACCATCAACTTCCGTTACGACGCCAACGTCTTCGTCCGCGCCCCCGACGGCACCATGCTGGAGATCATCCCCGCCGAGGGCGAGCGCGCGCCCCAGACCATGAAAGACCCCGGGCTGCGCCACCTGGCCATCGAAGTGGACGATTTCGAGGCCGCCTACCAGAAGCTCAAGGCGCTGGGCGTGCACTTCTACACCGAACCGGCCAACCTCAAGGGCAACCTGATCGTTTTCTTCGCCGACGCCGACGGCAACTACTTGCACCTGATCCGCCGCGAGAAGCCGCTTCGGTAGGACCGCTCCCTGCCGGTCGCGGCTCGGTCAGGCGCGAGGAAGCCCGTAGCCGAGCCGCGAGCGTCAGCGAGCGGTTGGGCTGGCCCGAGGGCGCTTCCGCTCCACGGTAGAATCAGAGGAGTCATGCGAGTTGTGCTGGCGCTGTGGTGCGTGACGGCATGCCTGGGCTGGTCCGCCGTGGACCTCGAGGAGGCCCGCGACCGGCAGGATCGCGCCGCGCTGGAAGCGGCCGTGACCGCGCTCCGCACCCAGACTGAGCAGGCGCCCCGAGACGCCGCGGCCCACTACCGGCTGGCACTGGCGGCATCCTATCTGGCGGAAGCGGCCCTGGAAGCGCGCGATCGCCCGGCCGCCAAGACCGCCGCGGAGACCGGCATCCGCGCAGCGGAGCGGGCGGTGGAGCTTGGGCCCGGGGTTTCCGAGCACCACCGCATCCTGGGCGCCCTCTGCGGCCAGATCATCCCCGCCAACGTGCTGCTGGCGCTGCGCTACGGAGAGTGCGCGCGGCGCGGCGTCGAGAAGGCCCTCGAGCTGGAGCCCCAGTCCGCGAAGGCCTGGCTGAGCCGGGGCGTGGGCCACTACTACCTGCCGCCGGCTTTCGGAGGCGGTGTGGAAGCGGCCATCCGGGATTTCGAGAAGGCCTTGGAGCTGGATGCGCGGCTGGCCGACGCGCACTTGTGGCTCGGTATAGCCTTGCGCAAGGCCGGGCGCGCCGCCCAGGCGCGCCGCGCCATCACCCGCTCCCTCGAGTTGAACCCGCGCCGCGCCTGGGCCAGGCAGCAACTGGAGAAGACGCCCGCCCCATGACCTCCCACCGGCTCCTGGTCGCCGCGGCTGTCATCGCTCTCACGCTGCTGGGCTACCTCCAATTCCCCGGGCACACCTATTTGCAGTCCGACACCCAGATATACGTGCCCATTCTGGAGCGTCTGTGGGATCCCGGCCTGCTGGGACGGGATCTGGTGGCGCGCGAGCCGCATGTTTCCTTCACCGTCTACGACGAGGTGGCGCTGCTGCTGCGCCGCCTGACCGGTCTCGAGTTCCACCAGATACTCGCCTTCCAGCACGTAGTCTTCCGCGCGCTGGGCATTCTGGGCGTGTTCCTGCTGGCGGGCGCGCTGGGCCTGTCCACCCGGCCGGCCCTGCTGGTGGCGGCCTGGTTCTCGCTGGGCGCCACCGTCGCCGGCGCTTCCGTGCTGGTGCTCGAGTACGAGCCGGTGCCGCGCGGCTTTGCCGTTCCCCTGCTGCTGCTGGCGCTGGGCCTGGCCGCTCGCGGGCGGGACGTGAGCGCCGGCATCGCCGCCGCCGCGGCGTTCCTCTACCATCCACCCACGGTGTACCCCTTCTGGATCGTGTACTTCTGCCTGACCTTGTGGCCGACCAAGCCCGCCACCATGAAGTTGCGCATCGAGGGGCTGCTGCCGCTTCTGGGCGGCGTGCTGCTGCTGTTTCTGTTCTCGCGTCTTCAGACCGCCGTGGGCCAGCCCCAGGATTTCTTCGCTCGCATTGACGCTCCCCTGGAGCGCTTGCAGCGGCTGCGCGCCTCCTATTGCTGGGTTTCGGAGTGGGGGCCGTCGTGGTTCGGCCACTACCTCTTCCTGTGGGGGGCGTCCCTGGTGGCCTTCTGGCGCGTGCGCCGCTTCGCCTCGCAGGACCTGCGCTTCTTCCTGGTGGGCTTGCCCCTGGTGGGCATGCTAAGCATGCCGGTGTCCTACCTGCTGCTGGAGAAGCTGAAGTGGTCGTTGCTGCCGCAGCTTCAGCCCATGCGGGCGCTGCTGTTCGTGACCGTGCTGGCGCTGATTCTGGCGGCCGTGGCGGCGGCCAAGGCGGCCGAGCAAAGGCGCTACTGGGAAACCCTGCTGTGGCTGGCGCTGGCGGCCGCCATCCCGATGCACATGCGGGTGCTTCAGATGTTCTGGCCGGACCTGTCACACCCCCTGATACGCCGTCGCGTCAGCCTGGTGCTGCTGCTGGCGGTATTGGGTGCGCTGGCCCTGGCGCTGGGCCGCTTGCGGCGCCAGTGGCCCGCCTGGGCCGCCTGGGCGCCCGCGGTAGTGCTTCCCTTCGTGCTGATTCCAGGATACGGTCAGGTGAAGAACTACCCGGACCTGCACCATCCGGACCTCGCGGCTCTCAGCCAATGGGCGCGTTCCTCGACACCCCGTGACGCCTTGTTTCTATTCCCTGACGCGGGGCAGCAGTTCGACCCCGGCATCTTCCGCGCCAGCGCCCTGCGCGCCGTCTACGTGGACTGGAAGGCGGGCGGACAAGTCAACTTCCTGAAGGCCTTCGCGCGGGAATGGTATCCGCGCTGGCAGCAGACCATGGCGGGCAGGTTCCAGGCCAAGCGGGTGGATGCTTTCGCCGCCCTGGGCATCGACTACGTCGTACTGCGCGCCGCCAATCAACTGCCGGGCCGCAGCCCGGTGTACCGGAACTCCAGGTACCTGGTCTACGGGCTGCGGTGAGGGGAATCAAGCGTGAGCCGTCCCCTCGCTGACCGCGCGCCAGGGATGATCCGGGTCTTCGGGCTGGCGGCTTACTGGCTGGCGCCGATGCTGTTCTGCCTGGCGCTGTATTGGCACGGCCTCAACGCCTGGTTCCGCGACGACGACTTCGTTTGGCTGCGCCTGCGCTTCGACGTCGGGAGCTGGCGCGATCTGTCGGCCGCGCTCTTCACTCCCACCCGCCACGGCACCTTCCGGCCCCTGAGCGAACGCGCTTATTTCCTCGTCTTCGGAAGCCTGTTCCCGATGGATGCTTTGCCCTTCCGCATGTGGGCCTTCCTCACGCAGTTCGCCAGTCTGACTCTCGTGGCCTCCGTCACCCGCCGGCTGACCGGATCGCGGCTGGCCGGGTTTCTGGCCCCTGTGTTCTGGACGGCCAACGCCAGCCTGGCGACGGCCATGTGCTGGAATTCAGCCTACATGCAGATCCTGTGCGGTTTCTGCCTGCTGCTGGCCTTTCACTTCCTGCTGCGCCATATCGAGACCGGGCGCTGGCGCTACTACTGGTTCCAGTGGGCGGCTTTCCTGACCGGGTTCCTCGCCATGGAGACCACCCTGGTGTATCCCGCTCTGCCCGCCGTTTACACGCTGCTATTCGCGCGCAGGCACTTCCGCAGCACGCTGCCGCTGTGGGCGGCCTCGGCCGCCTTCCTCATCTTCCACATGGCCATCGTGCCCAAGCAGACCGCCGGACCCTACGCCCTGCACTTCGACACCGCGCTGCCCGCCACCCTGGCGGCCTACTGGCGGTGGGCCTGGGAGCCGTACAATCTGGCGGCTTTGACAGGCTACCCGTGGTGGGTCGCGCCGCTGTGTGACGCCTTCCTCACCGTCGCGCTCCTGGGATTCACCCTATGGTCCCTGCGCAAGCGTGACTGGCTGCCGGTGCTGTGCCTCGCCTGGTTCCTGATCCTGCTGGCGCCGGTGCTCCCCCTGCGCGAGCACCGGTCGAGCTACTACCTGACACTGCCCACCCTGGGCTTGGGCATGTTGCTGGCCTGCGCGGTGGCGGCCGCCTGGCGCGCCGCGGCGGTCTGGAGAGCCGTGGCCGTCGCGGGGGCTTCCTTCTATCTGATGGTCATGGTCCCAGGGGCCTTCGGCGCGGCCCGCTGGCAGCACGAGCGCAGCCGGGAGGCGCAGGCGTTGGTTCTTGGTGTGATGCACGCCCGGCAGCTCCATCCCACCCAGGCTATTCTACTGACCGGCATCGACAACCGGCTGTTCTGGTCCGTGGTGTGGGACGGGGGGTTCGCCGCGGCGGGACTCTCCGATGTCTACCTGGACCCGGCCACCGCCAGCCGCATCCAGGCGGAGCCTGGACGCGAGAACATCTCCGAGTCCTTCCTGCCAGAAGAAGTGATCGCGTACGCCTTGCACCGGGGCGGGATGGTGGTCTACGAGGTGGCGGGCAGGCGCCTGAAGAACATAACGCGGCGTTACGCGGGCGGGCGCGAGACGCCGCCGGGGCCGCCGCGCCGGGTGGACGTGAGCAGCCCGCTCACCGAGTATGCGTTGGGGCCTGCCTGGCGGGCTCGTGAGGCGAGGCACCGCTGGATGCCGCGGCGCGCCACGCTCCGCCTGGGCGGTCCGCGCTCCGCCGCCGAGCGCCTGTACGTCTCCGGCTACTGCCCGGCATTTCTGCTGGCGCCGGGCCCGCTGGGGATGACCGTCAGCGCGGACGGCGAACCGCTCTCCACGGTATCCATCACCCGGGGCGATGCCCGATTCCAGTTCGATTTCCCGCTGCCCGCCCGGCTGGCCGGGCGGCCCGAGGTGGAGCTCGAGATCCGGCTGGACCGGGTCTCCCGGGCGGCGGACGGTCGCGAACTGGGGCTGGTGTTCGGCGTCTTCGAAATCCGGTGACGCCGGCTACCCGCCGCGGCGGCGTAGTCGCCACATCCGCGCCAGCGTTTTCAGGAAGGCCCAGCCGAACCTGAGCAGCCGCGCGTGGGAGCGACCCGCGCCCCGGGGCAGGTAGTGAAAGGGGATCTCCACCGCGCGCCCGCCGCGGTTGTAGACCCTCACCAGGATTTCCTCCAGGAAGTCGAAGTCGCGCGCCACCGGCGCCTCGGCCAGCAGCACTTCCCGCCGGTACATGCGAAAGCCGCTGGAGAGGTCTTTGAGCGGCACCGCCAGCAACGCCGCGTAGGTCCGGTTAAGAATCACGCTCAGCAGCCGGCGGAAGCGGCTCACCTGGGCCTTCCCGCCGGGCACGTAGCGGGAGGCGATCAGCACCTCGGCCTCGTCCCTTCGGCGCCAGAATTCTTCGATGAACACCGGAGGGTGGGACAGATCCGCGTCCATGGTGAGCAGGTATCGCCCGTGTGCGGCGGCGAATCCGGCCAGCAGCGCGCCCCCGTAGCCGCGCTCGGTCTGCTGGATCACCCGGGCCCCGTGACGCCGCGCAGCCTCGGCGGTGCCGTCCGCCGAGCCGCCGTCCACCACGATGACCTCGGCGGGCACCCCCAGCCGCAGCAGCACGCCTTGCACCGCCGGCAGAAGATGATCGAGGTTCTCTCGCTCGTTCCAGGCGGGGATCACCACCGACAGGCCGGGCGCATCCGCGGTCGCCATCAGGCGCCTTCCGCCTCGATGAAAGCCTGGACTTCGCCCCGTCCGGGCACCGAGGCCTGCGCGCCCAGCCGGGTCACCGAGATCGCAGCCGATGCGCTGGCGAAGCGCAGGGCCTCCTCGATGGGGCGGCCCTCCGCCAGCGCCACCGCCAGACCGGCGTTGAAAACGTCGCCGGCGGCGGTCGAGTCGCGCACCTGCACCGGGAAAGCGGGCACATGGATCCGGCGGGCGCCGTCGTCGTAGAAGCAGCCCTGGTCGCCCAGTTTGAGCACTACCCGCCCCGCGCCTAAGGCGCGCAGCGCCTGCGTCAGCCCCGGCGCATCCGCTGCCGGCACGCGCGCCGGAGGCCGCTCCAGCAGGATCAGCGCCTCGGTCTCGTTGGGAGTCAGGATGCCCGCCAGCGCCAGGAAGTCCGCCGGAAGCCGCTGCGCCGGCGCGGGATCCAGAATCGTCTCCGCGCCCTCCTGGCGGGCCAGCTCCATCGCCCCGCGCACCGTCTCCCGCGGGGTCTCCAACTGGAACAGCGCGAAGCGCGCGCCGCGGAACACCGCGCGCAACGCCCCCACGTCCGCGGGCCGCAATTCGTGATTGGCGCCGGAGGCCACCACGATCGAGTTCTGCCCCGCGCGGTCCACCCAGATGAGCGCCACGCCCGTGGGCTGCGCCCGCGTGGCGTGCACCGCGCCGACGTCCACACCAGCCGCCGAGAGGCTGGCCTTGAGATGATCGGCGAAGACGTCGCAACCCACCCGGCCCGCCATCCGCACCGTGACCGCGGCCCCCGCCAGCCGAGCCGCCGCGCAAGCCTGGTTGGCGCCCTTGCCGCCCGGGATCATCTGGAAGCCCCACCCCAGCACCGTCTCGCCGGGCGCCGGCAGACGGTCCACCGTCACCACAAAATCCATGTTGAGGCTTCCCACCACCGCCAGGCAGGGTGTCATCGGCTCAGGTCGATTCCGAGCTTCCTCAGCTCCTCGGCGTAGTAGCGCTTCAGCAACAGGTCCCATTCCTCGCTGCCTTCGGGGATCTCCCGCTTGTGCGAGCGCACCTTCTGGCGGGCCGCCCGGTCCACCTTGTCCTCGATTTGCAGCAGCTCGGTGAGCCGCCGCACCAGCTCCAGCCGCACCTCGTTGGGAGCCTGCTTGAGCCGCACCTCGCGGGCCCGCCGCAGACCCGAGACGATCTTGTGCGACATGTCGATGACCTTGTCGCGCGACAGCTTCATCTGGTCGCCGGTGTCCCGCCCCGCCGCCCGGATCACCTTGCGCTGGGCGATCAGAGTGTTCTTGATGCGGCGGAACATCTCCTGGTAGCTGACCCCTTCGCGCCGCATATACTCGCTGTACTGACTCAGGATCTCGCGCACCTCATCGTTGAGGCGGTCTTCCACCTGGAGCTCATCGGTGATGATCCCGGCCACCGTTTCGGCGGTGATGCGGGCATCGGCGGTTTCCAGGGAGTGGGGAGTCAACCGCTTGATCGTCTCACGCGCCAAGTAGCCGACAAATTCCCTAGGCAGCAGCATTCCACCGCGACTCCCAACCAGTGTAGCGGCGCGCCGAAACGGGTGTCAAACCCGTAGGATAAGCCTCCAGGCTTGTCAGCCCCATGCCTCCAGGCTTGTCCCCGACAGGACTGGAGTCCTATCCCACTAGAAGAACCGCACCGTGTAGGTCAGCCGCACGCCGCGGCCCATCTCCGGCGCCAGGTCCTTGATAAAGGACAGGTGGTTGCGGTACAGCCGGTCCGCGGCGTTGACTACGCTCAGCGAGAGCACGTGGAAGGCGTGCTGCCGCGCCCAGTTGTAGGAGACGCCCAGGTTCCACAGCGCATACCCGGCAGTGCGCGTCTCGGTGGGGA
This sequence comes from Acidobacteriota bacterium, assembly GCA_016871095.1. Classification (GTDB taxonomy): domain Bacteria; phylum Acidobacteriota; class Terriglobia; order Bryobacterales; family Bryobacteraceae; genus VFZS01. The sequence goes on along the minus strand of VFZS01000002.1, from coordinate 10,045 downwards.
AGATCTGCGTTTGCGCACCGGACAGCACCACTTCGGGCTTCAGCCGGAGGCTCCGAAAGGTGTAATCCAGCCCCAGGCGGCCCCGCGTGGGCGGAATGCGCGGCAGCGGCGTGGCCGCCTTCCGCAACTGGGCATCCACCGTATCCAGGGCCAGCGCCAGCATCAGGCCGGATCGCAGGTGCACGTCCAGGCGGGCGTCCACGCCCATGTAGCGGCTGCCGGCCTGCCGGTATTCCGCCTCGATCAGCCCGTGCTCCAGGCGTCCGGTGGGCGCCAGGTACACGAACTGATCCAGACGATAGTGAAACACGTTGAACTCCCCGTGAACCCGCCGCGATCCGTGACGCAACGACATGTCCAGACCATTCGCGCGCTCCGGCTCCAGCGCCGCGTTGCCCACCTCGAAGGTCAGGTTCCCGATGTGCGGACCGAAGTTGTAGAGTTCCTCCAGGGCCGGCGGCCGGAACGAGTGCGCGTAGTTCGCCGCCAAAGCGCCGCCCCTCCACAATGGAAGGTTGACCCCCGCGCTGGCTGAGACTCCCGTGAAGGACCGCTTCCGCAGACCCTCCGGGCTGTAGCGGGTGTGCTCCAGGCGCGCCCCGGCCTGAAGCCGCGCCGCGCCCAGGCTCAGCTCCTCCAGCGCAAACAGCCCCCACCCGCGCTGCGCCACCGGAGGCGACAAACCCTCGTAGCCGGCGGCTTTGTAGCGCCGTTCCACCCCCATGAATCCGAACCGCCCGGACAGCTTCTCGAGAGGCCGCTGCTCAAACAACCCGCGATACTGGAACTGCTTGTTGAAGAACTGGGTTCCGACTATTGCTCCTTCCAGTTCCTTGTGCATCCAGTCGCTGTAGTTCACTGCCAGGTCGAACCGCTCCAGCCCCGCGGCGGGTTCGCGCTGCCCCACATTGAAGCGCAGGTTGTGGCGCCGGAAGCTGAGGTCCACGTGTTCCGGCTCCCCGGCTCCGTGGTGTTCCCCCTCTTCACCGTGCTCGTGTTCGTGCGCGTGCGCCATCCCGGGTACGCCGTAGCGGCCTTCCTGGTGGCCGTAATTGAGGTTGAAGAGGGTGCGTTCCCCGTATCGGCCCAGCCCCACCAGGGCACTGCTCATGCGGGTGTGGGAGTTGTCTACCGTGCCGGCTGGCGTCCGGTAGTCCCCGCTGCGCTGGCCCCCTCCGTCGCCCGACAGCAGCCACTTGCCGGCGCCGTACTCGAATCCGGCGCTGCCGCTTCCCAGCGCGTTGCCCGAACCTGCGTTCCCGGTGATGTGGCCTCGCAGCCCCTCGTGAGCGTGCCGGTGCACTTGGTGGTGTCCGGTAATCACGTTGATCACGCCGCCCACGGCGCTGCCGCCATAAAGCAGCGTGGCCGGGCCTTTGACCACCTCCACCCGGTCCACCGTCGTTGGATCCAGCGGTTCGCCGTGGTCTCCCGACTGTGACGAGATGGTCCCCGTCGGCATCCCGTCCTGAAGGATTAGCACCCGGTCTCCGTCGAAGCCGCGCAGCACCGGCCGCGACGTTCCCGGCCCGAAACTCCGCTTGGCCACCCCCGGCTGGCCGTCCAGCACTTCTCCCAGCGACACCGCCGGTTTGCCCGCCAGTTCCAGCGAATCCAGGGCCGTGACTGCCTGGAACGTCTCCAGCCGCGTCTGCTCGGTGCCCGAGGCGGTCACCGTCACCTGCTCATGCACCACCCCCAGGCGCAGCCGGAAGTCCACCACGCCGTCCGCGCCCGCCGCCAGCGCGACCTTCTTTCGCTGGTCGATCATGGCGTGCATATGCGCCGACACTTCGTATTCGCCCGGAGGCACATTCCCGAAGCGGTACTCTCCCCGGTCGTCCGTCTCCGTCACCCGCCGCAACTGCACAATCGTCACGGTCACATGATGGAGCGGATAGTCTTGGTTCTCCAAGGTCACCCGGCCGCGCAATGTAGCCGGCGCGGCGGCGGGCGCCTGGGCCCAGGCGGACAGCGCCGCTATATGAATCACGCTGAGAGACAAAGCTCTCGCATAGCCAGACATGCCTTTCCTCCTCTGACTGCACTCACCTAGTCCACACCGGGAAGTTGCGGCTATCGAGGAGGGGCGCGGGCGGCGGCGGTGAGCCGGTCGGCGGGCAGTTCCTGAGTCTGGATAGCCGGGCAGTGGCGCCGGCCGGACCACTCCAGAGCGACCAGCGGCGGCGCGGGCGGCGCGTCCGGCAGGAATGTCCGCGCGAAAAGGCCCCAGGTGCAGGTATGTGAACCGTGCCCGGCGCAAACGTGGGCCGAGCTGGCGTACGAGGTTCCCAGCAGGAGTACGATGATCGCGAGCAGGAAGACCCGGCGGGGCGAAGCAACTCTACCGCCGCGTGCCTCCGCACCTCTTCGCGACATACTCCTCCAATAATACGATGAACTCGGCGCCTATTTGGTTGCCCCGCAACAAGGCGGCCAGCCGGCCCTCGATGTAGACCGGCGCTTTGGGCTCCTCGGCGCTGCCCGGCAGTGAGATGCCGATGTCGGCGTGCTTGGATTCCCCAGGCCCGTTGACCACGCAGCCCATCACTGCCACCCGGAGGCTCTCCACGCCCGGGTAACGGTCCTTCCAGACGGGCATGCGCACACGCAGGTGGTCCTGCACCTGTTGCGCCAATTCCAGGAAATGCTTGCCGGAGGTGCGACCGCAGCCCGGGCAGGCGGTAACCTCCGGATGGAACCTCCTCAGCCCCAGCGCCTGAAGGATCTGCTGGCAGAGGAGCACTTCCTCGGTGCGGTCGCCGCCCGGCGCGGGGGTGAGCGAGGCTCGTATGGTGTCTCCGATGCCCTCCTGGAGCAGGACGGAGAGGGCCGACACAGTCACCACCACGCCCTTCGAGCCGGGGCCCGCCTCGGTCACGCCCAGGTGCAAGGGGTAGTCGCACTGCACCGCCAGCGCGCGGTTGACGGCCAGCGTTTCCTCGACCCCGCTGACCTTGGCGCTCAGCACGATCCGGTCATGCGCCAGCCCGTAGCTTTCCGCCGCCCGTGCCGATTCGAGCGCGCTGGCCACCATGGCCTCCAGCATCACCACGCGCCCGTCGCGAGGCGCCGCCCGCCGCGAGTTTTCGTCCATCAGCCGCGCCAGCAGCGCCTGGTCCAGCGATCCCCAGTTCACCCCGATGCGCACCGGCCGATCGCACGCCGCCGCCGTTTCGATCATGGCGCGGAAGTTGGCGTCGTCCTTCTGGCCGATGCCCACGTTGCCGGGGTTGATCCTATACTTGGCCAGCGCCCGCGCGCACTCCGGGTAGCGCTTCAGCAGCAGGTGGCCGTTGTAGTGGAAGTCGCCGACAATGGGAACGCGGATGCCGCGCTCCTCCAGGCCCTCGATGACGCGGGGCACGGCCCGTGCTGCCTCGTCCGTGTTCACCGTCACGCGCACCAGCTCGCTGCCGGCGCGCGCCAGCGCCGCCGCCTGCTCGACGGTGGCCGCCACATCGGCGGTGTCCGTGCTGGTCATGGATTGCACCACCACGGGGTGATCCCCCCCGATCCTGACCCCGCCTACGTCCACGACTACCGCACGCCGGCGCATAAGAAGCCCTTGCGCCTTCATTGTGCCACGCCGCCACGGGATCGCGCCGTGCGACACTGCGGCATCCCCCCCCGTAACCTCACCGAAAAAGAGTACGCTATCTGAAAGAGGCCTATACTGCATGGCACATGACCGCTTCTCCAGACGCTACTTCTTCTACGGCACGTTGCTCGCCGGAGCTATCCCCGCCGGGGGATTCTCCAGCGTGCCCTCCCTTGGACGCCTGGGCTACAAGTCCCCCAACGAGAAACTGAACATCGCGGGGATCGGCGCGGGCGGCAAAGGCGCCAGCGACATCGCCGGCTGCGCCACCGAGAACATCGTCGCGCTGGCCGACCCGGACTCCAAGCGCGCCGAGCGCACCTTCAAGCTGTATGAGAAGGCGCCCAAGTACGCCGACTTCCGGCGGATGTTCGATCGGGAGGGCAAGAACATCGACGCGGTCATCGTGTCCACACCCGACCACGCGCACGCCGCCGCGGCCCTATGGGCCATGGAGCGCGGCAAACACGTCTACTGCCAGAAGCCCCTCACCCGCACCATCTGGGAGTCGCGCTTGCTGACGGCGGCGGCCGCGAAATACAAGGTCGCCACCCAGATGGGCAACCAGGGCTACTCCAACGAAGGCACGCGGCAATGCGCCGAGATGATCTGGGCCGGCGAGATCGGCCCCGTCCGCGAGGTGCACGCCTGGACTAACCGCCCCATCTGGCCGCAGGGTTTGGAGGCCCTCCCGGCCGAGGAGCCGGTCCCCGACACGCTCGACTGGGACGTCTGGCTCAGCCTCGCCGCCATGCGCCCCTACAGTCCCGCCTATGCGCCCTTTGCCTGGCGCGGCTGGTTCGACTTCGGCTGCGGCGCCCTGGGCGACATGGCCTGTCACATCCTCGGCGCGCCCAACATGGCGCTGCTGCTGGGCGCTCCCACCAGCGTCGAGTGCATCAAGCAGGAGGGGAGGAGTCCTTACACCTACCCGAAGAAGTCGATCATCCGCTTCGATTTCCCCGCCCGCGGCTCGATGCCCCCGGTGAAGATCTTCTGGTACGACGGCATGACCGGCGCCCCTCAGCTTCCCGAAGGTTTCCCCGACGGCGACTCCCTGGGCGACCTCCCCAGGGGCGCCGGAACGATCACCTCCGACGGCCTCACCCAGCCCGCTCAGCCGCGACCCGAGCCTCCCGCGGCAGCCGCCCCGAAGGCTGCCCGCGCTGGCCAGGGGGCCGCCGGTCGTACTGCTCCGGTCCGCCCGTCCGCCAACGGCAGTCTCTTCGTCGGCGAGAAAGGGTTCATCACCACCGGAACCTATGGCGCCGGAACACGCCTGCTGCCCGCCGAGAAGATGAAGGGCTACAAGTTCCCGCCCCCACTGCTAACCCGCTCGCCGGGGCACTATCGCGACTGGATCCGCGCCTGCAAGGGCGGCGAGCCGTCCTGCTCGGACTTCCGCGTCGCCGGGCCGTTCACCGAGTGGATACTGCTCGGTGTGCTGGCCCTGCGCTTCGAGGGCAGACTCGATTGGGACAGCGCCAGGATGAAGGTCACCAACCGCCCGGAAGCCAACCGCTTCGTCAAGCCCACCTTCCGGAAAGGCTGGAAGCTCGGCTGAAGCGCCACTTCCCGGCTCCGGAGCCTCTTCTATACTGGCTTTGCCGGGATTTGGGAACTCGGCGCCTGTCTTCCTCGTAGCCTGAAGTCAAGACATGCTGAAGCAAGCACTCCGCAGCCTGAGGCGCGCGCCGGTGTTCACCGCTGCGGCGTTGGCATCCCTTGCCCTTGGGACGGGCGCGAACACGGCGATATCCAGACGCGGGAATGGGTTGGCGGCGGACGGCGCCCCGGAGCGCGAGGCTGCGGCAGTGGCCGGCACTTCCGCCCGCCATCCTTCGGGGGATCCCGAACCCGGCAGCCGCGCGCTGATGCGCGAAGTTGTCGCCAAGCTGGAGGAGGAAGCCCGGGCTCGCGAGCAGTATGGGTTCCTGCGTTTCCACGAACGCCGTGAACTGTCGGCTGACGGCCGGCTGAAGAAACAGCAATCGTGGCTGGCGCGGCAGAGCCTGGTGGATGGTTTCATGGTGGAACGCCTGATCGAGCGCGATGGCAGGCCTCTGAGCGCCGGTGAGCGGCAGCGCCACGGAGCTGCGCTTCGCAAGGCCCTGGACGAGTACAAGGCGCTGTCCCCGGCTGAGCGGGAGCGGCACCGGCAGGAGGAGCGCCGCAAGTATGCCGAAGAGAACGCGTGGCTGAAGGAACTGCCCGAAGCCCTGGACTGCCAGCTCGTTGGCGAAGAGACGCTGAACGGACGGGCAGTGCTGGTGTTTGCTGTTTCGCCGCGGCCCGGCTACCAGCCCAGGAACCTCCGCACGCGCGTATTCCTGAAGGTGAAAGGGCAGATTTGGATCGACCAGGAAGCGCACGAGATGGTACGCGTGCAGGTGGAGATGTTCGACGATGTGACGGTTGGTTGGGGCTTGATCGGCCGCTTCTTCAAGGGAACGCGCGCGGCGATCGAGCGCCAGCGCGTGCAGCCCAAGGTCTGGCTGACCACTTCGGAGGTCGTGCGCTTCGCCGCGCGCATTCTGCTCGTTAAGTCCGTCAACGAGGAGGTCACCACGCGCTACTCGGAATACCGTCACCGCTCGGAGCTTGAGGGGGCGGCGATACAGTGAGGGAAACCTTGACCGCCCGGCCGGGAGCCACATAGTGAAGTCAGGAGATCCGCCATGCTCAAGCAAGCACTTCGCAGTCTGAGGCGCGCGCCGGTGTTCACGGCTGTTGCCGTCGTATCTCTGGCCCTCGGCATCGGCGCCAACACCGCGATATTCAGCCTCCTCGACCAGGTGCTCCTGAGGCCCATAGCGGTCCGCAATCCCAGCGAGCTGGTGCTGTTCGACTCGCCCGGTCTGGGTCGCGAGTTCTCGCGCGGTCCGTACTCGTTCTCCTATCCCACCTATTGCGATCTGCGCGATGGCAACCAGGCGTTCACCGGCCTGGCCGCCCGGTACACGGTGGCTCTGACCATGTCCGCCGGCGGCCACAGTGAGCGGGTAGCTGGAGAACTGGTTTCCGGCAACTTCTTCGAGGTCCTGGGCGTGGGAGCGAGGCTCGGGCGCACCCTTACTCCAGCGGACGACGTCAAGCCCGCCGCCCATCCCGTGGCGGTTCTCTCCCACGATTTCTGGGTGCGGCGTTTCGGCTCCGACCCCGCCGTGCTGGGCCGAGCCATCCGTCTCAACGGCCACGCGTTCACCATTGTGGGTGTAACCCAGGCGGGCTTCGGCGGGGTCCAGATTGGCGTCGTGCCGGCCGTCTACTTGCCGATCATGATGAAAGCCCCGGCCACGCCGACCTGGGACGAGCTGTACAACCGGCGCGGGCACTGGCTGAACATCATCGGGCGGCTGCGTCCCGGCCTGACCCCGGCGCAGGCCCGGGCATCGCTCCAGCCGCTGCACCGCTCCACGCTGGAGAAGCAGCTCGAACAGATGGGGGGCGAGGTTCCGAGCCGGCTGCGCGAGCAGATTCTGGCGCAGCCGCTCTCGCTGCTCCCCGGGGCTGGCGGCGTTCCCATCCTCCGGCGCGAAGCCCGGGCCCCGCTCTCGGTGCTGCTGGCGGCGACCGGACTGGTCCTGCTGATTGCCTGCGCCAATGTCGCCGGACTGATGATCGCGCGGTCCGTCCATCGCCGGCATGAAATGGCGGTGCGCCGGGCCCTGGGCGCCAGCGGCCTCCGGCTGATGATGCCCCTTCTGGTCGAAAGCCTCGTGCTGGTCGTTCTGGGCGCGCTCAGCGGACTGTTGCTCGCCGCATGGCTACGTCACGGAATCTTCGCCCTGATTCTGGACGCGGGCGTGCCCGCGCGCATCGGCATCCATGCGAGCCTGGACGCCCGTGCGTTGTGGTTCAACCTGGCCGTGGCCGCCCTCACGGGCCTGCTGTTCGGACTGGCTCCCGCCAGGTGGGCCTCCCGGGAGAACATCGTTCGCGGCGCCGCCACCGCCTCCCCCGGCTCGGCCCGCCTCCGCAAGGTCCTGGTGGCGGCTCAGATCGCGATCTCGCTCTTCCTGCTGGTGATGGCGGGGTTATTCGCCCGTACGCTGGCCCGGCTGCGCGCCGTCGATCCCGGATTTCCCACCGCCCGGCTGCTCAGCTTCCAAGTGGATGCGCGTTCGTCGGGCTACCCGGCTGATCAGGTTTACCGCTTGTACGAGAGGCTCCGGTCTCATTTCGCCGGCCTGCCCGGAGTCAGCGCGGTGTCCATCTCCGACAACACCCTGCTTGCCATGGACGGCTGGAGCGCGCGAGTCCGGGTTCACGGCTACCAGCCGCAGGAGGGCGAAGACATGGAGCCCCATTTCGACCTCGCTAGCCCGGGTTACTTCAAGGCCCTCGAGCTGCCCCTTCTCGCCGGGCGCGAGTTCACCGAAGCCGACCACGCCCAGTCGCGCAGGGTCGCGGTAGTCAATGAGACCTTCGCCCGGTACTTCTTCGGGACGTCCGACCCGCTCGGGCGACGTTTCGACAACGACCTCGACCGTGACATCGAGATCGTAGGCGTGGTCCGCGCCGGCCCCTACATGCAACTGCGCGAGCCTGCCCGGCGCCGTGTCTTCCTGCCGCTCCTCCAGCGCTCCGGAGTCGGACAGGTGACTTTCTATGTCCGCACGGCCACAACCCCGGAGTCAATGTTCCGGACGCTGCGGCGCGAACTCGCCTCGGCCGCCGCTGGGCTTCCCATGTTCAACGAGCGGACCGTCGAGGAGCACATCTACATCACCCTCACCGGTGAGCGCCTGGTCGCGTGGCTTTGCTCGGCCTTCGCGGTGATAGCTGCTCTGCTGTCCGCCATCGGGTTGTATGGTCTGGTGGCCTACACCGTGGCGGCGCGGACCAGGGAAATCGGAGTGCGCATGGCGCTGGGCGCCGACGGCGGGCGCATGCTGCGCATGGTGATGGGTGAGGTCGCCCTGCTGGCCTTGGCCGGAGCCGTGGCCGGGATGGCCCTCGTTCTGGCGCTCGGCCCCGTCATCCGCAGCCAGCTCTTTGGCCTCGAGCCTTACGATCCGGCCACCCTCCTCGGCGCCAGCCTCCTGCTGAGCGCGGTCATCTTGGCCGCCGGAGCCCGCCCCGCCTGGACCGCCGCCAACGTCAATCCGGTCGTGGCCCTCCGCCACCAGTAACCGGTGGTCCCTGCGAACGACGGCGGGGCATGAGACCGCGGGGCCGTCACCCTGAGCGCCACCTCCGACGATCGGGAGGCCGCAGCCCAGATCTGACGGCCGCCTGACTTCTGGCAGTAGTGGGCTAGATCCTGGTTCACGAACAGCCGATAGAGACTTGTGGTCGAAGCCTCGCAGGGTTTACTATTTGCTGTGGCGCCAAACACGCTGAGAGCCCATGGCCGGGAAGCGGAGTACACCCCGTTGCCCTCGGTGTGGGATGGCGACGACGCCAGCCTGCTCGACCGCCTCTTGGACTTCTACCCGCGCAAGCGGCCCAGGCGGATTCTTGATGCCACCGTAAATGGCGGCCGTTTCTGGCGCGGAAGCGGGCGCGCCGTCATCGGCATGGACATCGAAGCGAAGCATCGCCCCACAATTGTGGGGGACAACACCGCCATGCCTTTCCGAGACGGGAGTCTCGACGTCGTGGTCTACGATCCGCCCCACATCCCCAATCAGGGCAGGGACATCCTGAAGGACTTCAATGTACGATTCGGTCTCATCCTGAAGTCTTCCAAGGAAAACGGCTACACGTTCACGCACACCTATCCCCCCTTCGTCAGGGAGGCCTATCGAATTCTGAAGCCGGAAGGCATTCTGCTGTGCAAGATCACGGACTATATCCACGATCACCAGTACCAGTGGGCGCACGTCGATTTCATCCAGGCGGCACGTGCAGTCGGATTCACTGCTTGCGACTGCATTGTGAAGACCAGAAAGGGCCCGATAATCGACCCGAAATGGAAGATCGCCCACCACAGCCGTAGACAGCACTGCTATTGGCTGATCTTCCGGAAATCCGACAAGTGTGAATGATCCTCAATCCGTGACGAGCCAGTCCCAGGCCAGCAATAGTGCGCAGTCTTCCACGCGCAGATTCCTGACTTGGCATTTGCCATCTGACCCATCAAAATGGACGTGGAATACCGTTGTTCCCCCACGGCATACATCGGCGCCCAGGCTTTGTCGGCCCTTGCGGTTGCCCACGGTCTGGAGATTCGCCGTCCGAACCAATTCCAAGGTCTCGACGGGGATTTCCAGCAGTTGATAGCGGATCAGGGGTGGCTCCCAGACCGCACGAAGCATCAGGATGATGTCGTATCGTGCAAGGTGCGCGAGCACCCGCTGAATCAGCAAATCGGGGGTCCAGGGTTCCCGCTCCGTGGTACACAGCGCGGCACAGCCGCAGCCAAAGCCCTGCTAGCGGTTCCGTGGGGCGAACCTCCAGGTTTGCGAGCTGGTTTTCCAACCAGCTTTGGGCCGCGCC
>VFZS01000001.1 GCA_016871095.1 Acidobacteriota bacterium | reverse complement strand
ATGCGCGGGCGGCATCCTCTACGACGTCTTGGACGGTGGAGCCTTGCTGTTCTGCCATCACCTTGATTCTATCGTAGAGGTCAACAGGGAGCCGAATGGCATGGCGGGTGTGAATGCGCACAGAAGAAGTAGTGCGCCGGGGGTGGGGAAGTTCTCAGGGTTTTTTGCGCGGGCGGCGGGCCCAGCGGGCCAGGGCGGCGGCGTGAGGTCAGGCGTAAACGAGCGCGATGAGATCGGCGACGATGCTGCGGGCGCGTTTCGGGGACTCGGTGTCACGATTGTATTCGGGTGTCGCCTCCGAGCCTGTGACGGCCCAGTCCATGGAGCCGAACTCTTCGACACCTTCGAGGAGCTCCTGGAGTTCATGCAGAAGGAGAAGGGTTGCGGCTGTATCCATGCATTTGTAGTGGGAAACGGGCCGAGAAATTCTCAGGCTTCTTTGGGGGTGTTTTTGGCCCAGCGTTTGGTCGCGGCTCGGCGCGCGATGGCAGAGCGCTTCTGGGGGCTGAGTGCGGTCTGGCGCGCGGCGTTCGCGCGGCGGGCGATGGCGGTTCGTTCCTCTGGAGTCAGGGCGGCGGCGCGGGCTCGGGCGAGCTCGGCGGCGGCAGAGGAGGTCTTGGACTGGCGAGCCATCTACTTGAAAGGATACACCTTTCTTGCGGAAGAGAGCAAGAACTATTTTTTTCTTGACATGCTCGCTTGCGTATGCGAGAATACCTTTGTAGTGCGTTGTTGAGCAGAAAGGAGGCTCAGATGAGAGAGAAAGTGCAGTTCGCAACGAATGTTCCGCAGGTGCTCGCCATCGATCCGCGGTTCCCGGAGTTGGAGCCGGTCGAGGGCCGCTACGGGGACCAGGTCAGGGTGAATCTGACCGACAACCGGAATAGGCCTCACCACATGAGCATTGGACAAACACGATCAGGCACCTTTGAGATGCTTCTTCCAACGAGCCCGTGCAGCAACCCGCGCGGCGTCGCTTCGTTGCTTTGGCGTCAAACGCTGGGCGCGGGCTTTGCCGCCCTTCTTGCCGCCGCGGCGACCGATCTCGGCAAGGTACTCGGTGGGAACTTTATTTCCTTGCACATCAACATTCTAAAGCCGATTACGCACAAAGTCAAGGGGAGGGGGCTTGACATGCGTAAGCGGCTCGGGCATAATAGGGATGCGTAAGCGGTTTACGTACAGGAGGCTTAGATGAGAGACAAGGTGCAGTTCAGCACGAATGTGCCGCAGGTGCTCGCCATCGATCCGCGGTTCCCGGAGTTGGAGCGGGTCGAGGGCCGCTACGGCGACCAGGTGCGAGCGAACCTCACGGAGAATCGCATCGCCTACTTCGAACCCGAAGTGGCGGAGCAAATCAAGGCGCTACGGATCCGGCCGGGCGAGGCGTTCTCGATCTGCAAGCAGGAGGTCCGGGACGGCAACCGGCGGAGCTTGAAGTGGGCGGTGGATTTCAGCGTCCCTGGGGGGCCGCGGGAGACCGGGACGGGCCCCGCGGCGAATCCCCAGGGCAATGGAACACAGGCCCATGGTAGCAACGGTGGGGAGCGGACCGCAAGGGGTCACGCGACGCACAACGGGATCCCGTACTGGGATCCGAAGACGGAATTGCGGAGGGCCTACGAGGACGCTATCGAGGTCCTGGTCGAGGCGAGGGACAAGGCGGCGGCGAAGGGATTGCCGGTGCAGTTCGTCGGCGAGGACCTGCGTGCGGTCGCTGCGACGTTGTACATCAACAAACGCGAGGGAGGTGCGGCGTGGCAGCACAGCTAGTAGTTCCGATCGCCAAGCTGGGGGAGGTGCTCTCCCCCAGCCAAACCAAGACGCTGGTCACCTGCCCGGCGAAGTGGTACTTCAAGTATATCCGGCAGCTTGCGGAGATCGCGGACGGCGCCCTGGCGCTAGGCCGGGCGGTGCACAAGGCGGTCCAAGCGGCGATGCAGTTCAAGAAGCAGGCCAAGCTGGACTTGCCCGCAGCGCACGCGCTGAAGATCTACCGGGACTCGCTGGCCGGGGAGTTCCGAACCGCGGAACTGCGCGAGGACGAGGACGCGGCGGAGCTGGAGGCCGGCGGGGAGGCGCTACTGAGTCTGTGGCTGAAGGAGCAGGCGCCAGCGATTCAGCCGGTGATGGTGGAGCAGGAGGTCAGCGGGCGGATCGGCGGTGTTCTCGTACGCGGGTTCGTGGACCTGGTCGATCAGCACGGGACGGTGATCGACCTCAAGACCAAAGGCCCGCGGGGGCGAGTCGAGGTCACGCAGGATGATGTGTTTCAGGTGGCCACCTACCGGCGGCTGTTGCCGCAAGCGTCGGGCAAGGGCCGCCTGGACATCCTGCGGAGGCTCAAGACGTCGAAGGTGGATACGGTCGAATTCCAGGTGACCGACGCCGACCTGCGGTTCGTGGACACCATGTACCCGCTGGCGCGGGACGTCATCAAGGCGGGGCTCTACATGCCGAACCGGGCCTGCCGGGTTTGCTCGCGGAAGTACTGCTCGTTCTGGCGGGCGTGCGAGCAGGAGTTCGGCGGAACGGTGAACGAATGATGGAGTTCGGCGAGAACGATCCACGGGCGCAGGAACGCTTCCTGCGCGTTCTGGAGGGCGGCGGCGAGTGCCGCCGCCCTCGGTGCGTTTGGTACGCGGTTGGGCTGGCGTGCGCGACCGTACTGGTGGTGCTGGCGCTGGCGGCGCTGGTGCTGGCGCTGGTCGGTGGACCCGCGGGGCCGGTAGAGCACAAGAAACCTGAGCAACAGGAAGCGACCGAGCAGGTCGCGGAATGGAGGCTAGGATGGAGGTGCTGATCAAGCAGGGCGAAGGATGCCGATTCGCGACCCTGCGCGAAGTGGTGGACGAGATCCTGATGGAGGTGAGCAGTCGAGTGAACCACGGCAATCACGGCGCCGAGCAGGCGGACATCGAGATCGAGCAGGCGCTGTCAGCGGCGGGCAAGGTGGACGAGCTGGCGGCGAAGGTGACAGAGATCGAGACGCGGCTGAAGCGGCTCGAGGCGGAGGGGGAGCCATGACGGACCTGCGGCGGGTCATCCAGCGGGAGACGCGGAACCTCTACCGGGGTCGGCCGCTGTGCGTCGAGCTGCACCCGGGCTTCCTGGTGATCTGGCCGAAAGGGACGCGGTACCGCCGGTCGATCAGCTACGAGGCGATCTTCAGCCGGGCGGTGATGCTGCACGCCCTGGCCGAGCAGAGCCGTGTAGGCGGAGGCCTCCGCCGCCGACGTGTCAGATAGCGGCTCGCTCCCTCGGCCGCTAGTAGGCCGCCGCGGACGGTGGTCCTCTGCTTCCACCGGTCCGGACTCCGCGGCGGCCGGCGCCCTCCCACGTTTTACCACCCAATTCCACATTACAGTGAAGTTGCCCTCCTGCCGACACCCTCTAAGTGATTGATTCCGCGTGCGGCCAGGGGCGCGAACGCAACAGAATGACTGATCTGTGGAGTTCGGCGTGATTCCTAAGTACTTGACAGAAGAGGAGTTACGGGCGCTGTTTTCAGCCATCAAGAGCGCCCGGGACCGGGCGATCTTCACAGTGGCGTTCTGGCGGGGGTTGCGGGCCAGCGAGGTCGGGCTGCTCCAGCTCGCGGACGTCCGGTTGAAGGTCGGCCGGATCTACGTGCGGCGCCTGAAGGGCAGCCGGAGCGGGGAGCATCTGCTGTCGGACGAGGAGTTGCGGGCGCTCCGCGCGTGGTCTAGGGTGCGGGGGTATGACCCGGGCCCGCTGTTCCCGTCGCGCCGCCGACGGGGGATCAGCAGGTATCAACTCGACCGGCTCATGAAGAGGTACGGCGCCGCGGCGGGCCTGGCCCCGGAGAAGCAGCACTTCCACGTGCTCAAGCACTCGCTGGGGACGTACTTGATGGGGCGGCCCGAGTCGGACATCCGCCGGGTGCAGGACTGGCTTGGGCATGCGAACATTCAGAACACGACGATCTACGCTCAGATCACGAGCGCGCAGAGGGATGAGTTCGCGCGGAAGGTGTTCGGCAGGCGGTGATTAGCCGGCGCCTACCGCCATGTCGATGCGGAAGGTATATTGCGCACTCGCCGGCAAGCGCGGTTGCGCAGTGTAGCCGACGGATGGCGGCGGGCTGGTTCGCCCGCCGCACCGGGCGCGGCGGTACGTGCGCGCGAGGGGGCTTCACGCTTGCGGCAGTGGCTTGAACCAGTCAGGTTGCTGCTCGACACAGGGCGCAGGGAGTGCCACAGTGCCCTGAGGTGCGCCCTGGGCGAAATAGGCTTCTCCTCCATTGGCGGGTTCGAGCTCGAAGATCGTGCCTGCGGGTATGCCGAGGAGGTCATGCACGAGTTGATACCGGCTGCCGATGGTCATGCCGTCAGCTTATCACGGCCCGGGCGGCGCTGGCGGCGGCGCTGGGGCCGGCTGGCGCGCGAAGGTGATGGTGCCGATCGTGCCGTCCGACCAGCGCACGATGAGCAGATCGGGCAGGGCGTCGAGCATGTGTGTGCTGACGATGAGCTGGCCGGCACCGCCAGCGGTCTTGAGATCGATGAAGGTGACGTTCACGACCGATCAGTCGGCGGATTGGTCGGTGGGTACACAGTGAACACGTCGCCAGCCGGGACGTACACAGAGTGGCAGAGATCCAGCGCGTACCAGCGCTCGGTGGAAAACGGCTCGTCGATCGGCACCACGGCACCTGGATAGAGCTCCCACAGGCGCGGCCCACCGGGGTTGGCTAGGAGCAGGATCGGTAGCTGCGGCAGACCCACGATGCGTTCGCAGGCGGCCTGGAGAGCCTCGAGTGTCAGATCGGCGCCGGGAGTGACTGTGTTCGCGTACCTGGCAACAGGCAGGCTCGCGTCCAGGCCAACATGGGCGGCGGCCTTGCGACCGAACAGGGCGCCGGCGATTAAACCGAACCACGAGCGGCGGGTGTGGCGCAACCGATCACCTCCAGAGCCATGGCTTCAATCGTGCGGTTCATCTGGGGGGCGAGTTGCATGCAGACTTCGCCGAGCACGGGATTCTTGACGCACCAGCGTTTGCTCAAGCTGAAGCCCAGTCCGTACGTCTGGCAGTGGAACTCGCGGTTTGCGTGGAACCACACCGCAGGCCGCGCGGCGGCGCCGAGGAAGAGAGCGAAGAGGTCGCGGCGGGTGTGGAGCATCTGAAACTAGGATACATCGGGCACTAAGAGTCGCACATCGCCCGAGGGTAAGCGCGAAATCCGCAGCACCCAGCCACTGCCGTCATGGTCGAATGCGATCTTGGCTCGGAAACTGTCTCGCAGCGATGGGCAGCGGGGAGAAACCCTGAAGTGGTCAGCGAGGATGCGCTCGAGCAAGACCTTCTGTCGATGGCGGTAGAACACACCCTGAACGGAGACGCTCCCGCGCTCGCGGCAGACGGCGCAGCGCCAGTGCTCGAGGTGGCGTTTCATGGCTGCTTCCTCTTGGCGAATCGCGGCCAGACGACGACGTCGGCGGCGCGGATCATGCGGCCCTCCGGCGGCGGTGGCGGCCGCAGTCATACCAGCGGGGCCCGGCCGCTAGGCGGCGCTTGCGCTCGACCTGGCCGGCGCGCCAGCCGTCCAGCCAAGCGAGCCACTCCTCGCTCGTGCGGTAGTTATGGCGGGTCGAGTGCAGATCGCGCAGGCCGGCGCGATAGCCGTCCTCGCGGGCGTGGCGAGTCCAGCAGGTCAGACAGGCCACGGGGTTAGACATGGCGGGCGGCCTCCTCCAGGTCGAGGAGCATCCCCACGTGGGCGTGGAGGCGGGCGATCGAACTGCGCATCACCTGGAGGCGCCCGTGCATTTGGCCGACGATGAGGTCAGAGTGTGGCAGCGCCTTCGCCATCTCGTTTAAGAGCTTGAGCTCGTGCAGTATCTGGCCGTAGACGAGGATGACGCTGCGAGGGGTGACCTTGACGCGCGGCAGGGCCGGGTCCGGAGTTGACGTTTGTTGACGGCTCATAGGGGCCTCCCGGCGGGCGCCAAGAACTCGAGAACGTTGACGTCGGGGCGGTGGATGGGGTTGTAGAGCACCACCGTGTTCGTCTTGGGCAGGCCCGCGATCTGCAACTGGATCAAGCCGCCCAGATCCTCGCCCTTGAGGGCCAGGGCCTCGACGTGGTACTTGACCATCAGGTGAACACAGACGGCTTGCCAGAAGCCGACTGAAGACAGAGCAGCGGGGAGTTCCAGGATATCGCGCGTTTCGAGGCAGTCCACGGACTGCCCGTCGGCGAGAGACGCCTCAGTCCATTTGGTGTGTCCCATGTCGTGCGCTCCAGAGTCAGGCCGAGGCTTGCGCTAGGCCTCGGAGCAAGGGGCGCCGCGCGTCTTTGCGCGTGGCCCGGGTTTCCTTGTGGTGCGGCGCGTCGTAGTGCAGGTGGCACCACTGACAGAGCGCCGCAAGATTCTCGTCGCGGTTGTCCGCGGGATCGTGGTTCAAGTGGGCGACGGTGAGGACCACGCGCACGGTCCGAACGGCACGTGCCAAGGGAGATGCCACCCGCCGACGGTGGTCAAACCAGCGGGAGTAGTGGGCCTCGAACCAGGCCGAACCCGCACGTATGGTCTCGATGCGGTCGGGGACGCCGCATCGTTCGCAGCGGTTGCGAGCGCGCGCCAGGATGCGGGGCCGGATGACGGTGCGCCACTCGGCACCGTAGAAGCGACGGAGATCACGCCGGATCGGCATGGGCTCAGTCCCCGTACACCTCAGCCAGGATGGAGTCGAAGGCGGAGGCGGCGTCAGCTTCTGTTTCAAACGGACCACGGGCGAGGCCAGCCCACAAGAACCACCACGTCCCGTCAGGGTCCATCCACGGCTGCGTAGTAGTGTCAGGCACCGGCGGCGGCTCCGTGGCAGCGCTGTGAGTTCAACTGCGGGTAGACGGCCAGGATCTGCTCGCGCTTCCAGTCCGCGAGATCCGGATGAGCGACCAACTGCCGGGCGAGCTCGAGTACCATGCCCCCGGAGGCCTCCCGGAACTGGCGCTCCAGGTCCGGGAGCGAGACGCGATAGCCGACCGTAGCCCAAGCCCTGCCGCAGTCCTGGGCGATCAGATGCACCAGGCCCCAGCTCCGGATCTTGGCGCGCCGTTGCTTGATCGCCTCGGCGAGATCCGCCAGCGGCGCATCACCAAGGGCTCGGGCGATCCGGGTGACCATGGCATCGTCCGGCACGCTGTGTAGTTGCCCCGCCAGGGCGAACTCGAGCATCGCGCGCAGCGCAGCCAGTTGCCCATTCTCGCCGGGCTTCGCCTTCTCTTCGCCTTTTGAAACCGGAACTGGAGTTCCGGTATCGCGGGCGGAAACCGGAACTGGAGTTCCGGTATCGCGGGCGGAAACCGGAACTGGAGTTCCGGTATCGCGGGCGGAAACCGGAACTGGAGTTCCGGTATCGCGGGCGGAAACCGGAACTGGAGTTCCGGTGTCCTTCGCCGTTTGTTCGCCATCGCGGAGGTTCGTCAACCCCTCGGCGCCGTCGTACACCTCTGATACGGGGCAATCCGAACCCAGGGGGCACGACAGAATTATCGGAACAGGTTGGGCGAGGGCTGGCGCGGGCTTGGGGAGACGCTGGAGCTTCCGGGTGGGGCGTTCCGGCAGGTGGAATAGGCGCTCTGGGACGACCTTGTAGCAGTAGGCGCGACCACGCTTCACGCGAGCGATCACGCCAACTTCATCGAGTCGCGCCAGCGCTTCGCGGACGGCCCGAGTCGTCAAGCCGGTCCAACGTGCGAACTGCTCCTCCCGGATCGGCTCCGACATTTCCGGGGCAGGGCTCCCTGCGGGCCGTGGACGGCCTAACGTCTCCTCAAACACGATGCCCAGGCAGAGGAGGGCGCCGTACTCCAAGCACCGTCCCAACTCGCGGAAGAATCCGCGGGGCAGTGGTGTGAAGCCCTGATCGAGGAGCCAGCCCGGAAGCGGCGTTGCGCCTCGCTCGATCCGCTCAGTTGCCGGAGCAACGGTCTTCCGGGCTGGGACTGCCACGGGCTTTCCCTCCGTTCCCGGCCAACTTCCGATAACAGATACCCTGGAGACCGGGGAAGGGCCGGTTAGCGGCGGTCTCCGGAGCGCGCTTTGGCGGCGGCGCGGGCCGCCTCACGCGGGATTTCGCACCGCCGGCACCGGCAGTAGCGCCCAGTGACGTGCTGGATGGTGCGTGGCCGCCCGCCGCGCCGGTTACGAACACATGCCCGGAGGACACGGGCGGCGGCGCTGCGCTTCGACTTGGGGCGACCAGTGCGTAGAATCCGGGCTGCCAATGCCCGAGAAAAGGGGGCAGCCCGCAGCATGTTCTGATTCAAACAGAAACCACGATGCGCTGTCAAGGGATTTTTTAGGTCGGCAGGACATCGGAACTCCAGTTCCGGTGTCCCGTAGACCGATACCGGAACTCCAGTTCCGGTGTTACCGGAACTCCAGTTCCGGCTATATCATTATTTATAGAAAGAAGTAAAAGAAGAGCTTTCCGTGGGTGGGTGAGTCAGTCCGGAGGCACCCACTCACACACCTGCTGCTGTTGAAAACTGTGGTGAATCTGCCACAGTTTTGACAAAATAAGACAAAGGGGCCGGTGGCCTGCGGTCAGGAGTGGGCGCCCCACCGCAGGATGCAGTCACACCGCCGTGATGCCGACAAGGTGAAGCGGCGGCAAGGCGGCAAGCGTGAAGCGCCCGAGCAAGAGCCAAGCCAAGACACGGGCAGCGAGTCCGGCGCGATCTGTCCGGCGGGCGAAGATTGCGACGGCGGTCGTGACCGGCAAGACACTGGCGCAAGCTGCGCGTGAAGCCGGCCTGTCGCGCCAGTGGGCATCGCACGAAGCGCAGCAGCCAGAGACGGCTCTACTGCTGGCAGGGATGCTGGCGCCGCATCAAGCGCGGATACAGGCGCTGGTGGGCCGCTCGATCGAGGCGATTGACGACGCTCTGGCCGCGGAGAAGGTGGCGCTGGACCGGGAGGGTAACAAGGCAGCACTCGGGCCGGATCACTATGCGCGGCTTCAGGCGGTCAAGCGGCTGGTGGAGATCCTGGAGGCGGCGCGGCCACGCGGCTCGGCAGAGCAGGGCGGCGAAGAGGGCTTGTTGCTGATGGATCGTCTGCATGCGGTGTTTCGGCAGGAGTCCCATGCAAGACCAAGGTGAGCGGGACAAACTCATCCTGGAGTACCGCTCGGCGGCGCGGTTGGTGGCGCTCCAGGCGAAGCGGCACATGCCGCCCTGGATCGACATCGAAGATCTCGAGCAGTGGGCGTGCCTGGGTCTGGTGGAGGCGGCGGAGCGCTACGACCCGAGCCATGGCACGCCGTTCCTCGGGTACGCCTGGCGCATCATGCGAGGCCGACTGTGGGAGCAGTACCGGCGGCGGCAGTTCCAACTAGAAATGCGAGCGACGGCGCCGCTCGATGAGAAACTACCGGCCTTGGTCGAGGAGTCGATCTCCGAGGAGGACCTGGACCATCAGCGACTGATGGCTCAGATGCTCAAGGCCTTCCTGGGCCTACCCAGGCGCGATCAGACGGTGCTACTGCTGTACTACGGCCAGGATCTCTTTCACCGGCAAGTGGGCCAGCGCATCGGAGTGAACGAGAGCCGTGCCTGCCAGCTCAACAAGCGCGCCGTCGCGCGGCTCCGACGCGCAATGCAACGAGACGCCGTCTTGCCGACATACCCGGCGTGCGGATAACGCGCGAGCTGCGCGAGCTCTACGAAGACTTCCACGATCACCGTAAGTTCGCGGAGGAGTCCCTCTCTGTTCAGAACAAGCAAGGCCAGATCCTGTCCTTCAGCTTTGCGCCAGCCCCGGAGAAGCTGCGCCAAGCGGTCGAGGAACTGCGCCGCAAGCGGAAACCGATCAGGATCGTCTACCTGAAGGCGCGCCAGGTATTCGTCTCGACGGCGACGGCGGCGCACTTCTTCCACGAGATCCCCTTCCAAGCCGGGCAGAAAGGCCTGGTGGTGGCGCATGAGCTTGACGCCGCCACCGAGATTTTCGGGTACTACAAACTCTTCCAGGACACCTACCGGCCCTTCCGCGGTCTGGTGGGGCTGCCGCGGCTGAAGCAGGACAACCGGGGCATCCTGCGCTGGGCGAACAAGAGCTACATCAAGGTGGCCACCGCGAACAATGTGCGCAAAGGCCGCGCGCATTCCCTCCGCTACCTGCACCTCAGCGAGTACGGCTTCTGGCGAGACGCGCGAACGTTGATGGCGGCGCTGATGAACTCGGTCCCAGACGATCTGGACACCATGGTGGTGGTCGAGAGCACCGCCAACGGGATCGGCAATGAGTTCTACCAGCTCTGGCAGCGGGCCAGCGATCCGCACGGCGACGGCGAATGGACGGCGATCTTCTGCGCCTGGTGGGAGCACCCCGAGTACCGGCGCGAACTGGACGTGCCGGCGGACCAGTTCCAGCGCTCGCTGAGCGACGAAGAGTACGAGCTCGCGGAGCGATACGGCCTGAGCCTCGAGCAGCTCGCCTGGCGGCGCTGGGCCATCCGGGTCAAGTGCGACAACAACCCGGACACGTTCAAGCAGGAGTACCCAAGCTGCCCCGAGGAGGCGTTCCTATTCAGCGGGCGGCCACGCTTCAGCCACCAGCACTTGGCGCGGATGCCGGTGATCCGGGATGCGCCGACGGGCGACCTCGAGGAGGTCGAGATCGGGCCGAAGAAGCACATCCAATTCGTGCAGCGGGAGCGCGGGCCGGTAGTGCTGTACAAGCGGCCAGGGCAGCACCGGCAGTACGTGATTGGGATCGACGTGTGCGAGGGCATTGATGCAGCCGGGCGCGGCGCGATCGGGGCCTCGGACCCGGATTTCAGCGTGGCCACGGTGCTCGACCGCGATACCGGCGAGCAGGTCTGCAAGCTGCGCGGACGGATCGAGCCGGCGGCGCTGGGGCGTTACGTGGCAGTGCTCGGCCGTTGGTACAACTGGGCGTTCCTGGTGCCGGAGGCCAATGGGCCGGGCCTGGCGCTGCTGACGGAGCTACAGCACGAGGCGTACCCGCCGGCGCTCATCTACCACCGGCAGCCAGATCCAGACGACCTCTATGCGCCGGAGGCCACCAGCACGCGTCTGCGCCTGGGGTGGAAGACCACCACTGTGACACGGCTCCAGCTCGTCAGCACGCTCGATGGGGCGATCCGGGAGCTGGCGGTCGTGATCCGCGACCCGAACACTATTGCGGAATGCCGGACCTTCGTCGTGCATCCCGATGGCAAGCCGGCGGCGCAGAGTGGCTGCCATGACGACGAGGTCATCGCGCTGGGGCTGGGAGTGATCGGGCTCCAGCAGGCCCCGCCAGACATGCGGCTGCTCGGACTGAAGCCGAAGCCACCGCCTCACCTGGGCACCGGGGGTGCAGCCAAGTACGGGCAGCGCCGACAATCCGGCAGTAGCGCGCGCGGGACGCGCCTACGCCTATGACGGCGGAACAGATCCGCGATTTGGGTTTGGCCAACGGCAGTCGGTGGTGCGTGCATTGTTTCGGTCTCGGGGTGGTCCGCTTCGGCCGACCTGGCGCAGCAGACTTTTGCCGGTGCGTATTGCGCCGCGTGTTCCGGAGCGTCTGGAACCGTTATGAGTACGCCAGAGACATCGGCTTCTGGAATGGCCGACTGACGATCGAGTTGATCAAGCGCGGAGGGATGGTGGCGGGCCACAAGGACGCCGAGTTCGCAGCCGATGTGGTCCTCATCGCGCGAAGGGAGCTCGACGATTTCCACTTCCAGGTCTTCAAGGCCCACTTCTTGGATCGCCTGGAATGGCGCGATTCGGTGCGCGTGCTGGCCCGCTTTGTTCACATAGCCAGGATGGCCGGATCCCATGACCTGCCGGCGATTGATCGCGGGAACTTCTTCCACGCCGTGTACCGACTGGAAGCCAAACTCGGCCGAGCCTTCCTGACGACCGCGCCGTATGCGTTGTTTCCGACGCGAGAGTACTACAACGGGAAGGCCATATCTCTCTCGCAGATCCCGCAGGGGGCGAGCCACGCGCGCAAGCGAAGGAACAACGGGCTGGCGATAGGAGCAGCCGCATGAAACAGGAACCGTTAAAAGTGGCGACATCGGCCGAGCTGATCGACGAGCTTGGCGCCATCCAGCAGGCATTGGCGCCGCTGAAGGCGCTGGAGAAACGAGCGGGCGCGATTCGCGAGACCATCGTGGGTTGGATGGCTCGGCGCAAGCCGGAGGCTACGGGCACATTCGAGGGGAAGCGCTGGGTGGCGGTAGTGGGCCCGCAGCAGAACCAGCGGACGATCAAGAACCTGGAGAAGCTGTTCGACCGCCTGGGAAAGAAGCGGTTCCTTGATCTCTGCTCGGTCAGACTGATGGCGCTCGAAGACGAGATCCCATTGGCGGAGCGCGGTGAATTCATCGAGGAAGCTCTGAGGGGCCCGCGCAAGCTGGAACTGGCACCGCTCGGAAGGAGGCCGAAATGACGAACTGGAAGACTACGGCGCTGGGGGTCCTGACGGTGGTTGGCGCTGTCGTGAAGATGGCGATGGCGCTGCTCAACGGGCAGGCACCGGGCCTCGAGGATGCCGGTCTGGTGGCTGCCGGGGTGGGCCTAGTGGCCGCGGCGGACGCCAAGAAGCGGCAATGATGGCGGGATTGCGCGATTTTACGCCGGCGGCCGTGCGCCTGGCGCACGGGTGGCGGGTGCGCGGCCAGCGGGCGCTGCGGAGGATACGTCGCCTGGGGCCGCCTGGAACTGACCAGCGGCAACTGCTGGCGGGCGCCAACCTTGACACCCGCCAGCAGCGGAGGCGAGCCGCGTTCGTCGCGGCGTTGGGCGCCGTGACCGAGGGCTTTCCATACGACCCACGGCGGGCGCGGCGGCGGATCGCGCGGGCGTGGGCGAAGCGAGGGATCCCATGACCGAGCCACGGATCCGACGGGCGTTCGCACCGCAACTCAAGCTCAGCCGCAACGAACTGGGGCGGTTGGCGGATCGCGTCGAGGAGGACTACCAGAGCGCGGTCAGCGACCATGATCGGCGCATGGAGCGCTTCCGGGGCTACCTGCGGCGGTGGCGCGACCTGAAAGACGAGCCGGTGGCCGGCGAGGAGGATGCGCCCGATTTCCGCATTCCCTTGACCATCTGGCAGGTCTTCGGGAAGTGGTCGAAACAGTTCATGGCGCTGTTCGGAGACGATGCGGAGATCATCGCTGAGCCGACCGGGCCGAGCGATCAGCGGGTGGTGCGCAAGATCGGGCGGTACATGCACTGGCGCCTGTTCAAGTCGATGCGGATCCGGCGGAAGGCGGCCACCTTTATCTTCCGCCAGATCCTGTTCGGGCGCGCCCACGCTTACGGACCGTGGCTGCGAGAGACATTCTTCGCACCCACAGAGGACGGCGGCGAAGTCGAGTTGATCGACTTCGAAGGCCCAGGGTTCGAGCCGCTGGCCCCCGACGACCTGGTCGTGCCGGGTGAAGACGCGCAGACGATCCACGATTTCAGCTTCGTGATTCGCAAGTATCAGGAGCCGCTGGATGACTTGCTGCGCGGCGAGGGGACGCTCTACCAGGGGATCGGGGAGATCTGGGACGACCTGGTCACGCTGGCAGAGCAGGCGCCAGGGCGAGACACACCAGGCGACGAGTTGAAGCGGGACCTGGACCTGGCTGAGGGCGTGAACCGCGAGAGCAATCTGAGCGCCCGCGGGTCGGCGCGAGTCTGGGAGTGGTGCGGCAAGTGGCGGATGCTCAAGCGCGGCGCCGGCGACGGCAGGGCGGGGAATTACGACCGCCGACAACGGTTCCAGCGGGAGCTCCTAGTGCGGTACCAGCCAGACCTTAAGAGGACGATCGGCGTGCAGGACTTGGCGCAGATGTATCCCCTGATGGCCAAGCGGCGGCCGATTCTCGAGGGCGCCCTGGTCGCGGACGGGAGCTATTGGCCCCCAGGTTTCGGCGAACTGCTCGAGCGGTTGGAGAAACAGGCCTCAGCGGCGCACAACATGGGCAGCGAGGCCGGGATGTTCAGCGTGGGCCCGGTAATCTTGTACCGGCCAGCGGAGGGGTTCGATCCGGAGGAGTTGACGTACGAGCCGAAGACGGCGATTCCGACGGCGGATCCGGCAGGGGTCAGGGTGTTGGAGGTGCGGGCCAATCTGGAGTATCCCGTTCTGGAGGAGCGGGCCTGCTTGGGTTATGGAGAGCGAGTCACGAACGTGACGGATATGAGCCTCGGGCGGACCCCGGAACAGCCGAACGCGCCGCGGACTGCGCGGCAGACCCTGGCTCTGCTCGAAGAGGGGGATTACCGCGTCGGTCTGGACACATCTCTGCTCAAGGAGGACTGGGCGAGCATCGCCAGCCACGTGTGGCTGCTCGATTCCATGTACGCGCCACAGAGCCTGTTTTTCCGGGTGACTGAGGAGGACGCCGGCGGGTGGTTCGAGACGGCGAACGGCGGCGCGAAGATGACGCAAGCCGAGCGCGGCGGGCGATACGACTTCGACATCCGGTTTGCCACCAGCTACTTCCAGAAAGAGGCGCGGCGTGACCGGCAGCTTGCGCTGTATCAGCTTGATCTACAGAACCCGCTGGTGGCCCAGAATGCGCGGGCGCTGTGGCAGATCACTCAGCGGGTCCATCAAGCGTTCGGGGACGACCGCTTCGCCGACCTGGTGCCCGAGCCGCCGGACCTGGGCCTGCCGCGGAATCCGCGCGAGGAGTGGACGATGTGCCTCCAGGGCGAGGACGTCGCCGTGCATCCGGAGGACAACGACGAGCTGCACCTCTTGGACCACAACAAACGTCTGCGCGAGGCGCGAGTGGATCCACAACGCGACGAAGACGCTTACCACCGGCTGACACGGCACTGCTTGGACCACATCGCGCAGCTCCAACAGAAGCGCCTCATGGCGGGCTTGGCCGAGCGCTTGGCCGAGACCGTCAAGGGCGCGGGCCAGATGGCGCCCGAGCAACTCCTCGGGATGCTGGGGATGCCGCCTGGCGGAGGCGGCCAGGCGCCGCCTGGTGCTGAAGGGCAGATGTGAAGATCCGGGTTCCACCGGACAAGACCGACCTGGAGCACCTCCGGCAGACGCTGGAGACGCGCGGCTGGCAGATGATCGAGCAGCGCGTGCGCGAGATGCTCGAAACCGTGGCGGGGACGCTGGAGATCTCGGCGGAGCCGCCGGAACTTTACCGCGCGCAGGGCCAGATGTCGGCCCTGCGCCGAGTTCTGCAAGTGCCCGGGATCCTGGCGAAGGAGATCCGGGCCAGGGAGGAGAAACGTGGCAAAGCACAGTAAAGCCGATCCGGGCTTCGAGGCGGTGGAGCGGTCGATCGCGCGGCAGCCGGGGATACGCGACACCGGCGCCGTCGAGGACGAACTTCGGGAGATTCCCAGGATCCTCCTCGAACTCAAGGATGCAGTGGCGGATCTGGAGAACGCTGCCGCGCAGCTACGCGAGCGGTTGGCGGCAGTATCGGCACCAACCGACCGCAAGGGACCGGTGCGAGCGAACCGGGTTGCACCGCGGACGGAACTAGGGAACGCACTGGCTGACCAGGTCCTGCGGATCGAGACGGTCGCGGACGCACTCGAGACGGCCCGGGCAGACTTGGAAATCTGAGGAGCCGGCATGCCATGGAAAGCGAGGGATGCGCCGAGGCACACGCGGAAGGCGGACACGGCCGGCAAGCGGGCGCTGTGGAGCGACGTAGCTAACCAGACGCTCGCGCGCACGGGCAGCGAGGGCCGGGCCGTCCGGGCGGCAAATGCGGTGATAGCCCGGATCCGCGGCGACGTGCGGAAGAGCCGGAAGCGGTGAAAGCCGAGGACCTGGCCGTCTGGGCGGAGAGTCTGGCGGAGGCCCTGGACTAGGCGCCGCGGCTGGGGGCGGTCCAGGACAGCCCGGAAGGGGCGCGGTGGATCATCCTGAGCAACACGCTGGCGCAGGAAGTGGCGCTGCGGTTGAGGCAGGCGGCGGGCATCTTGAGGGAGAGGACGGTCTAAAGCTTGCGCCATGGCTGCCGACATACCCAGGCGTGTGACAGTGAGCCAGCCGCGGGTGCGCTGCCGGTTCTGCGGCAAGGGCAGGCACCCGCGGGAATTCATAGGCGATCCGAGGGTCGCCCCGTGCTGGGAATGCTACCAATGGCACATCGCGGCGCTGACGGTGCTGGCGGGCCAGTTGCCGCCAGGCTGCCAGGGCCCGTGCCAGCGGACCTGGGATCAGCTCCGCGAGGAGACGCCTGAGGAGAACGTTCGGATGTTCGTCCACCCGAAAGACGGGATCTACCAACTCCTGTGCCAGGAGTGCTCGGACGCCTATGAGCGGAAGCGCTTGGACCTGTACGCGGGAACGCCTTACGGCTGGCGCAAGAAGCTGGCCGGGGCGAAGTGAGTGATGCCAAGGACAGCCAGAGACGAGGACACGGGGCAGCGCGACGACGACGTGACGCTGATCGCGCCGCCGGATCAGGACGGCGAGGAGACGCCGCCGGCGGAGCTCCGCGAAGGGGGCGAAGGCGAGGAGAAGAAAGGAGCCGAGGACGCCCGCGACAAGGAGTTGAAGGAACTGCGCCGGCAGATCCGGGGCGAGCGCAAGCGGATCCGGGAACTGGAGGAGTCGGAACGGGCCTGGGCGGAGCGGGCGCGGGGGAGAGGTGACGCGGGTCAAACGCCACCGGCTAAAGCCGATGCCACTGAGGAAGAGCCGGAGCTCGATGTCATCGAGGCGCTGACCAGCGAGGGCGTCAAAGGCCTGGACAAGGTCCTGAAGAAGCTGGGATACGCCCGGGTGGAGGAGCTCGACGCGAAGATCGAGAAGACGCGCACGCAGTTGACGAAGGATGCGCGGCTGCTGGGACGATTCCCCGATCTGGGCGACGAGAACAGCGATTTCTTCAAGGCCACGGCCCGGCGGTACGAGGGACTGAGCCAGAACCCGGGGATCAAGGATTCCGGCATGCTGATGGAATTGGCGGCGGAACTGGCGGAAGGGGATCTGGGTCTGCGGCGAGCATCGAAGGACGATCGGCGCCGGCAACGCGACGCGGACCTGGACGATGAGGAGGACCGCGACGATGGCCAGGAGACCGAGGCGGACCGGGTGCGCCGGGTCCAGGCGCAGGCCGGCAGCCGGGGGCGGGGCTCGGCGCGGGAAGGCGCAGACGATGACGAACTGACGCCGCTCCAGAAGCGGATTGCGGCGAGGTTTGGCATCACGGAAGAGGCCTACCGGAAGCGCGCTAAGAGCGGCGTGCAGATGAGTGGATTGCCGAGGCGGTGATGGCGAAGCGAACAGCCAAAGCGCGGCCGGCTAAAGCCGGCCCCACGGTGCAGGGGAAGCCCATTCCGGAGCATCTGGAGCACGCCATCCCGCACCGCTACACGGATCAGGGCATCGACGAGTTTAACGCGGCGGCGCCGCGTAGCCAGGTGCGGGTGCGGGTGAAGGACGGGTTCGATCGGGCTATCGAGGCGCGTGAGGCAGCGGCCAATGACCTGATCGAGCCATGGTCCACCCCAGACCCGTTGCAGGAAGCAATAGACAAGGTGGCCGATCAGCGGCCCGACATGCAGTACCGGGCGTTGTCCGACAATGTGGTCAAGCGGCGCGGAATGCGCGGCTGGGACCCGGCGAAGGACAAGCGCGGCGAAACGATCAAGATGGCGGGCATGACTCTGGCGAGGATGCCGAAGAAGCTCGCCGAAAAACGCAACGCGTATTACCGCGAAGTCGGGAATGCAGCGCTGCGCCAGGCCGAGTCAACGCTACAGGAGCAGCAGGAGAAAGCCATTCGCGACGCCAAGGTGGAAGGGGTCAGCCCCCTCAAGCGCCGGGATGTGCTGCGCGACACGCGAAACCGCGAGCGGGTCGCCTCCGTTGGTCTGTCTCTGCATCGCGGGAACTCCCGCGAGATCGAGGACTAAGCCCACCCTGACCCGGCAAACCGGGTCATTCAGCGGAAACAGACACAGGAGAACTGTCTATGGCGAACGTTGACAATCCCCATGGGCTCCTGCCGCTCTACTCGCTCGGTGGGGGTCCGTGGGTACACGAGGAATTCAGCAAAGCCGTCGGCTACGGCACCGCGCTCTACCCCGGCGACGCCGTGGCGCGCGTGGCCGACAACACGATCGAGACCCCAGCGACCCCGGGGACCACGCGCATCACCGGGGTCAATTTGAACTGGGGCGCGGCTTCGAAGGCCACCACCCACCTGGTGGTGGTGAGTCCGGACGTGGTTTTCGACTGCCAGGCGGACGGCAGCCTGGACGAGGCCGACATGGGGCTGAACGCAAACCTGATCTACAACGCCGGGGACGCGACGGCGCTGAAGAGCGGGCACGAGGTGAACTCGGCGACGGAGGACGTGACCTCCACCCTGGACGTCCACCTTCTCAAGAAGCTGGCCGTCCCTGGCAACGACTACGGGGCGTATGCGCGCCTCGAAATCCTCATCAACAAGCACCGCATGGCTAGCGATGCGGTCGGGGTGTAAGGAGCGACGACCATGCTTATCAGAGCACAATTCCCTGATCTCTTCCTCACCTCGATGCTACCCGCGCTGGACGAGGTGATTTTCGAGCGGTTCGACCGGTGGCCTCCGCAGTTCAGCCGGATCTTCCGGGTGATGACGTCGGGCCGGTCGATCGAGCAGACCAGCGAGACGAGCGGGCTGGGGACCTTCCATGTGATCCCGGAAGGCGGGCCGATGCGGTACGACGTCGCCGTGCCCGGGTTCGACAAGACCTACCTGCACGAGCAGTTCGGGCTCGGGTTCAAGATCACGAAGGTCATGGTCGATGACGACCGCTTCGGGATCATGACGAACCTGGCGGCGGACCTCGGCAACGGGGCCAAGGAGACGGTCGAACTGACGGTCGCCAGCCACTTCAACAATGGCTTCACCGCCGGGGCCTACGCCGGCCCGGATGGGGTGGCGCTGTTCTCGACCGCGCATCCGCTGGTGAAGGCCGGCGGCGTCCAGGCTAATAGGCCGGCGGCTTCGATGGACCTGGATATCCCGGCGATCGAACTGGTGCTGACCGATTTCCGGCGCATGAAGGGACCGAGCGGCAAGAAGATCCGTGTGCGGCCGACCAGGCTGGTGGTGCCGCCGGAGCTCGAGTTCGCGGCGCAGGAGATGCTGACGGCGACGATGCGCTCGGACACTGCGAACAACACGCCGAACGCTTTCAAGCGCCGGGTGGGGCTGCCGAGCTTCGACGAGGTGTTCGTCTGGGACTTCGTGACCGACCCGGATGCCTGGTTCGTGACGGCCGACCCGGAGGACACGCAGTTGCGGTTCTACTGGCGCGAGAAGCCGAACACGGTGCATGACGTGGACTTCGACAGCCGGTCCATCAAGACGGCGATGTGGTACCGGTGCAGCTCCGGCTGGTCGAGCTACTACGGCGTGTACGGAGTGCCCGGGGCTTGAATCGACGGCTAGCTGGCAACTGAAAGAGCGTGTGGGGCCGACGGCGGCCGGCCAGCCGGCCGGCTAAAGCCGGCCCCACCGACAGGAGGTGAAGGATGGGACTCACGAGAGGAGTTACCCAGATTGAAGGCACCATCAGTGTGGTGCCGAAGACGCAGTTGGCGGTTTTTAACACGCCAGCCGGGGCCGCAGCCACCGACTACGACGGGCTGTTCTTCATTGCGGACGCCGCTTATGAGGTGACCGCGGTGGTGGAGCGGCACGCGGTGGCGGGGACCGACGCCGGAGGCGTGACGCTGATGGTCAAGAAAGTGCCTTCGGGCACGGCGAAGGCCAGCGGCGATGATGTGCTGGCCAGCGGGCTGAACCTAAAGGCGGCCGCAAACACCAACCAAGCCGGGACGCTGCACGGCACGGCGGGGAACCTGCGACTGGCCATCGGGGACGCCCTCGGGGTGGTGCCGACGGGCACGCTGACCGCGGTGGACGCGGTCACCCTGCGCGTGAGTTTGACGCGCATTCCGTAAGGGGCGCCAGGCTGGGGCGGGGGAGACCCCGCCCTGCGAATCGTCGGAGGGCCCATGAGCAGCTACCTACACAAGATCACGGCCACGATCGCGTTGGGCGAGAGCCTGAGCGGCGCGGTCTTCATTGGCGGGGAGTTCAGTTTAATCGCCATCGAGTACCCGGCGGCGTGGGACGCCGCCGGGATCGCTTTCCAGGTCTCACTCGACGGGAGCAATTGGCACATCCTGCGGGACGACGCCGGGACGGAGTTGACCAACACGGTCACGGCGGGCCAGTTCCGCGAGGTGGACAGCTCGCAGTTCAAGAGCGCGATCTGGCTCAAGATCCGCAGCGGCACGAGCAGCGTGCCGGTGGCGCAGACGGCGGCGCGGACGCTCATCCTGCACGCCCGGAGGTACATCGCGCGATGAAAGACACAATCCTTGCAGTTCTGGCTTTCGTTTCGGTGCTGGGTGCGCAGTATCCACCCAGCACGAATGCGCGATCACTTCAGGGGAGGCGGATCTCATCTACGGCGCCGAACGACGCCGAGGTGTTGACTTACCTCTCTGCCACCGGCCAGTGGACACCCACGGTGCTTGGGCGCGGCGGACTGGATGGGGTGACCGGGGCTTCTGTGCTGACCGCTGCCTCCGTCATTCCGCGCGTGAGCGCGGCGGGCGTGCTGGGGCCGAGCAAGCTGTATGACTACGGCTCGACGAATCCCGTGCAGGTTGAGGGAACGAATTTCGAAGTGCTCAACCGCTCCGTCCTCGGCAGCGAATCGCTGAACGAGACCGGCTTCGCCACCCACGCCAACTGGGACGTCACTGGTGACATGGATGACACCGGGGGGGCTGCCGTCTACACCGACGCGACCCATGCAGGTACGCTGGTCCAGACCGCCGCGAATCTGGCCGTGGCGCTGGTTGCCAATAGGCATTACGTTTTCACCTACACCGTCAGCGGCAAGTCCGGCGATCCGGCCTGCACGATTG
Organism: Acidobacteriota bacterium; assembly: GCA_016871095.1. Classification (GTDB taxonomy): domain Bacteria; phylum Acidobacteriota; class Terriglobia; order Bryobacterales; family Bryobacteraceae; genus VFZS01. Next base: position 11,642 of record VFZS01000001.1, on the reverse strand, counting down.
ATACGACGGCGGCTGCTGCAACGCAGTACGGCAGCGAAACGCGCTCGTTGACGTTGACCAACGGGGCGCAGACGACATATTTCAAGAGCGCCGGGACGGTAACCGACTTCGGGATCTCCTGCACCAGCACGAGCGGCGGGGTGACGCTGGATGACGTGAGCCTGAAGGAAGTGCAGGGCGGGAACGTGGTGGCCAATGGAAGCGTCAGCGCGAATAATGTCAAGAACCTCTCGGGCCAGACGTTAATTGATGGGTGGTTGAGGAGGGCCTACTTCGACACTTTAGAGAGTCACGCTCCGGGTGACCCCTTGGAACTGGCGTATGGCCAAGCCAACACGCCAGTGATTGTTCACTTTGGCAACTTCTTGGGTATCTTGCCGTCAGGCACACCAGACCGTACACTCCACGCCGAATACGACCTCGCCACCTCCGGTACGACCGGCTATGTCCAGCGCCTTACCCGCACCTGCGCGGGAGCGGGAGGGTGCGCGGCCAATGACGGGGCGGGGTTGGAGTTCGAGCTTGAGACGGCCACGGGCAGCACGAATCACATCGCTGCGAGCATCGAAGCGAAGTGGACAACTGCGACAGCAGGGAGTGAGGACGGGCGGATTGAGTTCTACACCACGAGGGCCGGGACGGAGACGTTGGCGGCGACGATCACGAAAGGCGGTGATCTAGCAGTAGTGAAATCGCTTGGTGTTGGGACACCGCCTACTGGGGTATCGGGAAGAATCTCGGCAGCAGAGGGTGTATATGCTGCGGCTAGTGGCGAAATGGGCTGGACTAGCAGAAGCCTGATGACTTCGCCAACTAGCGGTAACATCCTATTGACCAACCATCTCGGTGCCGACTTCGGCCTCCTCCAACTCGGCGGCACGACCTCCAGCTTCCCCGCCCTCAAGCGCAACGCGGCGGGCGTGCAAATCCGCGTGGCGGATGACTCGGCCTACGGCGCGCTGGATGCCCTGAGCTACGCGGTGGGCGGCGTCGCGGGCTATAACGGCGCAATCAGCGTGCGCAAGGGCGATGACTCGGGAGCCTGCACTATCACCGTGACCAACGGGATCGTGACGGCGACAACGTGTTGAGGAGAGACTATGAAACGAATCCTTCTCGGTCTTCTGATTGCGGCCACCCTCGCGGCGGCTGCGGAAATCCAGATCGTGGTCCGTAACGATGCAGGCACAGTGGTTAGCACAGTGACCTTGACCACGAGCAATGCGGCTCTTCAGGCGTTGAACCAGTGGCGTCTTGCGCAGACGACGCCGAGCGTGAATCCGGGCGACCCCCCGGTGCTGACCTACCCCACGGCCGCGAGCCTGTGGCAGCGTGTCATCGGCGGGTTCGTCAAGTCAGTGGTGCGCCCATACCTGAAGGCCGTGGCTGACGAGCAAGCCAAGATCGACGCGGCGAAGGTGGCACAGGATGCAGCAGTAGAAGGGGCCATCAAATAAGGCCACGCTGGTCGCACCAGGTCTCATATGTCTCTCGCATCCGGTCAACATCATCGAGCAGGAGACGGGAATGCTCGGGAAGCGGCCTCAACAGTCCAGACGCTACCAGGCGTTGCTACTCGGCGTCATCTATGGGGCGATTCTACTCTTGGCGGCGGGCGCGGCGCAGGCCCAGACCGGACTGCTGGTGGGGGCTGTCTCCTCCGAAGGACTGGGATACGTGCGCCCCGCCCCGGCGGCGGGTGTCTCGACCGTCAACTCGCACCTGCAAGCGACCGCCTGGGTAGCGCCACTCCGCAAGCAGAGCGTCGGCAACGGCTGGGCGGGCTGGGCGCAGGCGTGCGCCCCGGTAGTCAAGGGCTTTGGCCCGGCGGCGCTGCTGCGGTACACACGCAACAGCCAGTGGCATCGCGCGGCGCTGTATCCCTCGGCCTGCTGGTCCGGTGCCTTCGGCCCAGTGCGCGTTACGGCTACCGCCCACTTGCGCGACCCCTGGAGCGTCTACCACGGACGCGGAGGCAGCCTCGGCTGGGCTTACGACCTCTGGGCACGGGTATCCATTCACGGAGGATTGACAGTCCTCCGTTTCCGCAGCTTCACGGGCGTCAGCCTGTTTACGGGCGTCGCCGTCAACTGGCAGGCCCGGCATCTTACCAGGAGGTCAAATGAAACGCTGGGTGCCTGCCTTGATTTTCGCCTCGTGCTGGCTGGCGCTATTGCTGCCCGCGAGCCTGGGTCAGGGACCGGCCAAGCCAGAGCCGAACGCCGCCACGCTTACGGCGGAGGACCGGGAGGCGATCCGCGACCTGGAGCGGAAGATTTACCGGGAAGATCGCGTGCGGGCGGAATCGCTCAGACGGCAAGCGGACTATGAGGAGCAATTGACGAGATTACTCAGGGCCATACAGGCGCGCACGGGGTGCCGGGTGATCGAGGTAGAAGACAAATTGTCGTGCGCTGAGGCGCAGCGCACGGCGCCGACGAGATCGACGCCCGAGTGACGAGAGGAGGCTCGTGGTGAGGCGATGAAGTACGGGCAACTCAGATTCCTGCTGACGAAATCGGCTCCGGGGATCGACCCAGATCTACTCGAAGCCTGGATGGACGGGAGGTACCTGGAGATCCTGGACCGGCTTCAGTGGGAGCGGCTGCACGTTGATGGCACGCTGCTGAGCGTGGCGCCGTATGAGACGGGGACGGTGGCGGTGACAGCCGCAAGCACGGCGGTCACCGGGACGGGCACGACGTGGACTGCGGCCATGAGCGGGCGGCGGTTCCGCGTGACTGCCCGGAGCGAGTATTACACCTTCACGCGCACCGGGAACACCACAGGGACCCTCGACCGGGCTTATGAGGGCGACACCGACACGGCGGCGGGCTACATGATCTTCGCCAACGTCTATGCGTTGCCGAGCGATTGCCGAATCCTGGAGACCGTTCGGAGTCTGGACCCAGCGGGGGAGTTGAAGCGGTTCAGTCGGGGCGAGTTGAATGCGTGCTACCCGGCGCGGCCCTCGACGGGCGACCCGGGCTTGTGGGCGCCGTGCATGGATGACACCAGCGACCCGCCGAAGATGCAGGTCGAGCTCTACCCGATCCCGGACGCGGCGAAGGGCTACCTGATCACTTACGTGGCCGAGAAGACGGCGCTTTCGGCAGGGACGACCTCAGCCAGCTTGTTGCCTTGGCTGCGGCCGGCGGCGCTGATCGCCGGCGTGCAGGCTGACATCCGCGACCACCAGGAGGACTACGCCGGAGCGCAAGCGGCGGAGAAGCGGTTCGAGACGCTGGTGGCGGGGATGGCGCTGACGGACGCGCGGCGCCGGGGGCCGACGCGGATCAAACTGGCGCCGAGGTTCACGCGGCACTGGCGGCAGGGTCGCGGGCAGAGCACGGGGAGGTTTGTGCTGTGACGGTCGAGCAACTCGATGCCCGGGCGATGGACCGGCTGGACGAGGCCGGTGTGACCACCCGCTTCTGGACGCCCATCGAGTTCCTGGCGGCCATCAACGAGGCGCAGCGATTCCTTGTGCTGCTGACGTTATGCCTGGAGACCGAGGTCAACTACGCCCTGGGCGCAGGGTTGACATTTCACAGCATGGGGGCGACGTATGTGGACTGGATCGTGGCGCTGCGGATCCGGGCGCATGCGACGCAGGCGCGGGTGCGGCCGGCGCGGCTGGCGGAACTGGACGCGAGGTCTTCGACCTGGCAGAGCGCCACAGGGACGCCCGAACGATACGTGGCGCTCGGGTTCGACCTCCTGGCGATCACGCCGCAGCCGGCTGGCGCGGGAACCAGCCTGGACGTGATCTACGCGCGATCGCCGACGGTGTTGACCTGGCCCAGCGGCGTACCGGAGATTCCCGCGGAGTACCACGCCAGCCTGATCGACTACGCGATTCCGCGGTTGACTCTTAAGGAAGGCGCGCAGCAACTCGCCAAGACCTTGCCGCGGTTCAGGCGGTTCCTGGCGGACGCCACGAAGTTGGGCAAGCACGTTCGGGCGCGGAACATCGGGCGCGGGTACGACAAGACGCCGATCGAACTCGAGCGGTTCGATGTGTCGCGACTGATTCAACTCGCGGCAAAGGAGGGGCCATGGCAGACAACCTCGCAATCACGCCAGGCGTAGGCGCGCTGGCGAAGACCGATCAGGGCGGCGTCAGCGGCGCCCACATGCAAGTCGTGAAGCTGGCGGTGAGCGCAGACGGCGACGAAACACTGATTCCGGCAGACGCCACTTACGGCATCGACGTGGACGTCACCCGGCTGCCGGCGACGGTGGCCAGCGAGGCGACGCTGGCGGGGATCAAGACCGGCACGGACAAGATCCCGGCGTCGCCGGCGCAAGAGCACGTGGCGGCGGCTAGCCCGCACGCGGCGCGGCTGACGGACGGCGCCGGGTTCTACAAAGCCACCACGCCGAGCGATACCCAGCCGATCAGCGCCGCGAGTCTCCCGCTGCCGGCGGGCGCGGCACAAGAGCACGTGGCGGCAGCTACGCCGCACGCAGCGCGCCTGACGGACGGGTCGAGTTTCTACAAGGCCACCACGCCGACCGATACCCAGCCGATCAGTGCGGCCAGCCTGCCGCTACCGAGCGGGGCGGCCCAGGAGCACGTGACGGCGGTATCGCCGCACGCGGCACGACTGACGACCGGCGCGGCGTTCTACGATGCCCCGACGGCGGCGCAGTTGCCGACCGCGCTCGTGAGTGGGCGGCTGGACGTGAACGTCGGGAACACGGCCGCAGTGTCCGGGACAGTGACGGGCAACCAAGGCACGGCGGCGGTAGTGGGGAACGCCTGGCCGGTGAAGATCAGCGATGGATCAGCGACCGCGGGCATCAGCGACGTGGGCGGACAGAAGGCCGTCAAGGTCGATGTGATCCAGAGCGTGGGGGCCGGGTCGAAGGTGGACAAGAGCGCCTTCACCGAGGGAGCCTCGACGCTGGATGCCATCGGGGGCGTCTACAACGAGACGCCGGCAGGCGATCCGACCGAGGACCAGATCGCGGTGCTGCGGATCACGGCGAAGCGCGCGCTGCACGTCAATTTGCGGAACGCCAGCGGGACGGAGATCGGCACGGCCGGCGCCCCGGTACGGACCGATCCGACCGGGAGCACGACGCAGCCGGTGAGCGGCACCGTGACCGCGAACCAGGGGAGCGCCAACACGACGCCCTGGAATGTGAACGTGAAGCAGGTTGGCGGCAACGACGTGGTTACCGCGGCCACCGGCGTGCAGAAGGTCGGCGTGGTGGACGGCGCCGGCACTACCTTCAGCGACTCGAATCCGTTGCCGGTGGCGCCGACGAGCGGCGGCCGGACGCCCGTGCGAAAGAACGTGACGTATGGGGCCAGCGAGACAGCCGTAGAAATCTGGACGCCGGCCGGCGGGAAGTGGTTCGTCATCGAGTCGATCATCATCTCGGCCACGGGCACCGGGAACTTGTTCATCTTCGACAACACGAACGTCGCAGGTAACTTGATCTTCGTGGGCACGCCGCCAGCCGGCGGGAACCCGTTCCAGTTCGTGTTCCCGAACGGGAATCGATCCGCGGCGATCAACCAGATACTCCGGTACAGCACCGGCGTGGGAGCAGCCGGCTACATCACCGTCCACGGCTACGAGGTGTAGGGATGCTGCTGCTGTTCCTAATGTGCCAGGGGACGGTCACCCCTGGCTTGGACGTGGGGAAGGTCATTGAAGACCTGATTCCATCGCTCGGGGCGGCGGGCTATTCCGACCTGGTCTTCTGGGAGGAGACCGAGCTCTACGACCTGGCGGACGAGCTGGTGCAACGTCTGGCGCGCAACACCGGCCTGTTTGTTGCGCGGAGCACGGTTTCGGTCACCGCAGACAATCCGACCTACAACCTGCCGGCGCGGCATATTTCAACCGTTCACGCCAGTCTGGGAGGCGGGGAGCTGCGCGAAGCCACGGCGGAGGAGCTGGAAGGCCTCGACAGCGCCTGGCGAACGACGGCCGATACCCCGGAGCGGATCACCCGGAGCGAGCAGGGGTTGGGGCAACTTCGGTTGTACCCGAAGCCGATCGCGGACGGCACCCTGGCGTTGATCTTTCACCGGTACCCGGCGACCATTTCGCCGGCGAATCGCTGGCTGAGCGCCCCGCTGGTGATGGCGGAGTACTTCACCTACGGGATTCTGGCGGAGGCGCGGCGGAAAGAGGGCGAGGCAGCGATGCCCGAGGTGGCGGCGCATCTGGACGAGCGCCTGGCGCTCATGGAAGAGGTGATCCGGGCGTACTGGGGCGTGGCGCAATGAGCTACAAGGGGCAGCCACAGCGGATCTTGAGCGGGAGCTGGAATCTGCTGCCGCCCGGGGACCTGGTGAAGCCGCCGGACGCGCAGTGGATACAGAACTGGCGGGTGGACCAGGCCGGGGCGCTGCGTTCGAGGCCGGGATCCGAGGAGGTGGCCAGCATCCCGGCAGGCGGGCCAGTGCGCACGCTATGGCGGCGCGCGGAGCATCGGTACTACGGCTCAGGAGGGGAGCTATGGAGGCAGACCGGGGCCGCCGGCAGCCCCGTGCTGCTGGCTTCGGGCTACGATGGGCAACCGATCGGAGCAGCGTCTTTCCAAGGATTCGCCTGGTTCATGCACCGCGCGAAACAGAAGAAGGACGACGGGGTGAGCTGCTCGGACTGGCTGGCGTCGGCGCCGACGACGGCGCCCGCGGTTAGCGCCGGGGCGCAACAGACTAACGTCATCACGGGGTTCAACCAGGAGACTGGGCTCTGGAGTGTTTGGGACCCGGAGGGCGAGGCGGCGGAGATCCACTGGGACACAGACAACAAGATCGAAGGCAGCGCTTCGCTGTGGATCCCGATTACTCCGGCGGGGACCTGGCAGGCGGAGCGGCTGCTGACCAAGGACCTGAGGATCGACGGGCAGCAGCGCGCCGACGACAAGTGCCGGATCTGGATCAACTGCTCGGACCCGAGCAAGATCACCCAGATCGACCTGATCATCGACGTGAACGATGCGAGTTTCGACCGGGACTACTACCGGGTGAGCATCACGCCAGCGCAGTTGAGCGAGCAGCGGTGGGGCTGGACCTGCGTCGAGATTTACCGGGAGTTTGACGCGCAGGCGGGGCTGGCGGCTAACTCGGAGTACACGGCGCTCCAGGCGGAACTGGCGGAGTTGGAGAAGCGCGCGCAGAACCTCGGCGACCCGAGCGGCTGGGAGCAGCAGCGCATGGACGCGATCCGGGACCGGCTGCGGGCGCTGGCTGAGGAGGTGCAGGCGACTTTGGCCTTCCGGCGAGTGGGGACGACGCCAGGGAAGGACTGGTCCACAGTGGCCGCGATCCGGATCCAGGTTGTCGCCAGCGACCTGTGCGACGTGAACTTCGACCAGTGGGAGTTCTACGGCGGAGTGCAGGCTCCGATCGAGGGGGACGTCCGTTACTGCGTGACGTTCGACACGGAGGACGGCCACGAGACGAACGCGGGACCAGAGAGTGAGATCCACGCCAACAAGCAGGCCGTGACTCTCACCGGCATCCCGACCAGCCCTGACGGGCAGGTCACCAAGCGGCACATTTACCGCGGCGGCGGAACGCTGGGTGCAACGTATCGGGTCGGCACGATCCCGGACAACGTGACGACGACGTACGTCGATCGGCTGCCGGACCAGGATGCCCTCCACGAGAAGATGCTGGAGACTGATCGGGACGGGCCACCGCCGGCGATGGGCTTGGCGGGCCCGTATTTCGGCCAACTGCTGGCGTACGGATCCGACGAGCATCCGAACTGGCTGTGGTGGAGCAAGGTCAACCAGCCGAGCTGCTGGCCCGGATCGAGCACGGAGGAGGGCCACCATGAGCCGGTAGGGGACGATGGCGAGGTGCTGCTGCGGGTGACGACGCACAAGCGCCTGGCCATCCTCTACAAGGAGCGGAGCATCTGGCGGTTGCTCGGCGATCCGAACGACGAAGCAGCCACGATCGAGCAGACCAACGCGAACATCGGCATTCTCGGCCCGCGCGCCGTGGCGGACGCCGGCGCCTTGGACTATTTCGCGGGACCCCAGGGCGTGTACGGCTTCGATTTCGACCGCGAACGGAAGATCTCGGAGAAACTGGACCCGATCTTCAAGGGCGCCTACACGGAACTGGCGGATGGGATCAGGGTGCCGCCGATCAGCTCGCAGGCGCAGTACCGGGCCCGGGCGGTGCTCGCCTACGCCAATGACTTGCTCTACTTCTCCTACCCGGAAGAGGGCCAGATGTGGCCCAGCATCACGGTGGTGTACAACCCGGCGACCGAGCAGTGGGTCTCGATGCGGACGGCGGCGGCGCTGGGCCAGGGATTTACGGCGCTCTACTACGAGGGCGAAGGCAACGAGTTGCTGGCGGGCAGTTCTTCGGGGCATGTGTATGCCTACGGTTACGGCGCCACGGATGCCGGGCAAGCGATTCCGCTGAGGTACCTGAGCGGCTATCACAACCAGGGGCTGCCCGACAACGAGAAGATCTACGAGGACCTGGTGATCGAGCACGACACCGGCGGGGCGAGCATCACGGTCAAGGTGGTGTGGGACAACGGCGCGCAAGTCCAGACGATCGGCAGCGTTTCGTCCACGACGCGCACCAGGACGCCGTTCCAGGTGGGGCAGTACGGTAAGGGCCGGCGAGCCTACAACGTGGCTCTGCTGCTGGATGGCGATGCCACGAGCGAGGTGGTGATCTACGGGGTCACCATCCATGCCGAGCCGGAGCCGCGGGTGGCGCGGAGTTGGGACTCCGGAGTGTTCGATTGCGGCACCGACCAGGTCAAGGAGATCGACGGGCTCGAGTTCGACATCGAGGCCGAGGGCACGGTCACCTACTCGCTGTACGGCGATCTACCGGAAGGCAACCTCTACCAGCGAAAGGCCGACTCGTTCCCGGCCACCGGCGGCCGGAAGACCGTGCCGGTGAGCTTCGCCGTGGTCGAGGCGCGGCGCGGGCGGCTGTATCTGAGCAGTGAGCAGGGCTTCCGGCCGTACGGCGTTCGGGTGCGCGTGCGAGCCATCGGCGAGTACTTCGACGGCTCGAAAGGCGAAGTTTGGGAAAGCGCGGAGGTGGGCTATGGCGGCTAACCGCCGCGGCAGGGCGGCTATGCGCCGCAGGAGGGCATATGCCACTTGAACGGGTTAAGGAGTTCAAGGACACGACGTTCAAATACGACGCCCCGGCGGGCTGGGCGCTTGAAATCAAGCGGTACATGACTGGGACGGGGCTGACAGTCTGGCAGACGATCAATTTCCCGGCCTCCTCCGGGGTTCGTACCTACACGGCGCCGCTGGACGGCCTGGAAGCGATCCTGATCAAGCTGAAGGCCATGAGCACGGGCGTGGTGCGCCTGCACGGCGGAGTAATCCGCTTCCGCGCCATTGGGGTCTACTTCGACGGGGCCAACGGGGAGATCTGGGAGACGCAGGAGCTGGGGTTCGGGATTTAGGTCAAGGCAAAAGGCAAGAGGCAAAAGGCAAAAGGCAAAGATCGGATGGGATTTGAACGCCTCAAAGAATTCAGGCGCGTGGCACTCGACCTGGACACCAGCGGCGAGGTGACCGTGTACGTCTACACGGACCTACCCGGGGAGGACATGCGGCTGCGGCACTCCGAGACGGTCAACACCGAGCTAACCACCACAGGTCGGCGGAAGGCAGAAGTCCGGCTGCCGGGCACCATCAAAGGCCGGTATATGCAACTCAAGGTCGGCGGCGCCGCGGAGGTGCGCTTGTTCGCAGCCCGGGTGCTGGCGCGGGTGCTGGGCAGCTCGGATCCGTGGACCTGGTATCCGGTGCCAGTCGAACTGACACCAGAGTTGTTCGGGACGGCAGCACTGCCGATCGAGCCGACCCCGGAGAGCTTCGCGGAGGCGCGGCTGCCGATTGAGCCGACGCCGGACGGCTTCGCGGAGGCGCGATTGCCGATCGATCCAACCCCAGACGGCTTCGCGGAGGCGCGGCTGCCGATCGATCCAACGCCGGACGGCTTCGCCGAGGTGCGGTTGCCGATCGAGCCGACGCCGGAGGGGTGGGCGACGGCGCCGCTGCCGATGCGGACGACGCGTGAACTCCGGACCTGGGTGACCCTCCCGGTGGCGATCGTGGAGTAGGTAATCATGGCTCGATACAGCTTCGAGTTGCCGCCGGCCGCGCAGCCCACCGAGCCAGAATTCGTGGCGCGCTTGAATGACGTTTTACGGCGGATACAGGAGGCGGTGGAGCAACTACGCAAGGGGAAAGCGACTGGCGACCTGGATATGGCGGGCCATCGCGTCATCAACCTGGGCAGGCCGCGACTGAGTGGCGACGGGGTGCCGCTCGACTACATCCAACACGCGGTTGTGCCTGCCGCCAGAGTCCCCGGAGAACTCGCCGCGCTACCGCAGCGTCTGAGCCCGCCGACGCGACCGACGGCGGTGGAGGTCAGCGTGCTGGAGGTGGGAGTCGATCCAGTTACGGGCATCCCCAAGCAACGGCTACGCGTGAAGTACTACCCGCCGGCGAACTGGGACGCGGACATAGTCAGCTTCTACTTGAAGCGGGGCGAGGAGCCCGCGATATGCGAAGGGCAGCACCGGGCGGGGGAGGAGGAGAACTCCATCGATTTATGGGTCGCCCGTCCGGCGGAAGACGTATGGGCGGTAATCTTCGTGGTGGGCTGGAAGTCGGAGTACTACCTGCCGCTGGACGAAGCCACGGCGTTGAAGTCCGAGCCGTTCCTGCTGCCTGCGCCATCGGCACCCCACGCGCTGGATATCACCGACGCCACAGTCGGGACGCTGACGTACGGCAAAACAGAGGACGGGGTCTGGTACTGGGGGATCGACCGGGTGGCGTTCACCAATCCGAGCTTTGCCCAGGACCCGGAGTTCTATTACACGCGGCTGACGGTCCAGCGCACGGACGCCAACGGGAACCCGGCGCCGGAGTACGACGGAGTGGAACGGACGGTGAGTGAGTATGCCGAAGCCGGCAAACTCAACGAGTTCGCCATAGACCTATGGACCATTCCACCGGCCGAGTCGAGTTACAGGAAGATCCGGCTGCGGCTGTACGTAGTCAACCGGCTGGGGCAGGAGACGCTCCAGGTGATGGCTTGGAGCGGCAAGGCATGGGCCGAGGTTGAGCCGGCCAGTCAGACTGGAGCACTCGCGGCCAATCGTCTGGATCCGGCCATGCTGCATGGTTCGCTGGCGGTGGCTCTGGGCCAGTTGGGCATAGCCGGGAAAGGGGTGACCACCGATAAGCTGGCGGACTTGGCAGTGACCGCGGCGCAACTGGCCACCGGGGCGGTCGAGATGGACAAGCTGGCGCAGGCGGCAGTGACGACGGCCAAGCTGGCCGGGCTGGCGGTTGACAGCACCAAACTGGCGGACTTAGCGGTGACGGCGGCGAAGCTGGCCACCGGGGCGGTCGAGACGGACAAGCTGGCGCAGGCGGCAGTGACGACGGCCAAGCTGGCCGGGCTGGCGGTTGACAGCACCAAACTGGCGGACTTAGCGGTGACGGCGGCGAAGCTGGCCACCGAGGCGGTCGAGACGGACAAGCTGGCGCAGGCGGCAGTGACGACGGCCAAGCTGGCCGGGCTGGCGGTTGACAGCACCAAACTGGCGGACTTAGCGGTGACGGCGGCGAAGCTGGCCACCGGGGCGGTC